>CAYNYM010000446.1:0-3593 GCA_964401325.1 uncultured Desulfobacteraceae bacterium
GCCGCGAGGGGCACATGGGAATTTTGCGAATGCGGGGATGGAATCAGGAAATGACTTACGCCCATGTCCTTTCCGGAGAGAGTGGGGCGGTGATTTCATTCTGCGATACGCCTGCAGGCGGTGTAGGATCCACCCCGGCCATGGCCCAAGGAGCGGGATTTCGCAGGATCGGAAAAAACGAGCCCATCTGCATCGATTACGGGGTTGGGATCAATGGGTACCTAAGCGATCAAACCCGGACCTTTGTCATTGGAGAACTCCCCGAGACCCTGAAAAGGGCCCATGATTGCAGCCGAAATATTCACCGACTATTATCCCTGAAAGCCGGGCCCGGGGTATCCTGTCAATACCTTTTCGATCTGGCGGAAAACCTTGCAAAAGAGGCTGGATTTGAAGCCTTTTTCATGGGGAATGGGGAAGGGAAGGTAAAGTTTATTGGGCATGGATTCGGCCTCGAGATTGACGAATACCCCATCATCACCCCACCCTTTTCGGAGTTGCTGCAGGAGGGGATGGTTTTTGCACTGGAACCGAAATTTATCTTTCCCGGGCAGGGAGTCGTTGGGATAGAGGACGACTATCTCGTTACGGCTTCAGGTCTGGAGCGACTTACCCTGACGGATCAGGAGATCTTGAGGATTCCTTAGTTTCCATCGATAGACAGCCTTTTTGCGCAATCTCGATCTCCCTCCACCAAAGGCGGGTAAATTCCCATGGTTTTTTTATTCATGTATTAGCCAGACACATCCTGGCCGTTTATCGTCTTTTGCCGAAACCCTTTGGTTGACAAGACCTGCCCGTCGTGTAACCCGTATCGTAAGACCACGAGAGACAGACTCCGTGGCCTGCCTTTTAAGCCCTGTTGGGCTTTTGAAAAACCGTTATTGCATAGAAACGGACTACTGGAGGAGGAGAATAAGAAATGCGCATAGCTATTTCGGCCCAGGATCAAAACCTTGATACAGAAGTGGATCAACGGTTTGGAAGAACGCCGTATTTTCTGGTCGTGGATACCGACAGCCTAGATTTTGAAGTGGTTGAAAATAAACAGGTCTTCGATCTTCCGCAGGGCGCTGGGATCCAGGCCGCACAGAACATTTTGCCCCATAAACCCGTTGCCGTTTTGACGGGCAATTGCGGGCCCAAGGCCTTCAAGGTCCTTGAAACCGCAGGGATTGAAGTCTTGACGGGTGTCAAGGGTAAAATCAGAGAGGCCGTGAGGGCCTATGTCGATGGGGCATACCAGAAGGCTGAAGGGGCCAACGTGGAGGGTCACTGGGTCTAAAACCATTGAGAAAAATTCCAAGGGGAGGCCATATGCCGATTTGGGAATATCAATGCAGGATGTGCGGGGCCGTGTCCGAATTCATCATGGGCAAAGACGAGGACGAGACGATCGTGTGCCAGGAGTGCGGGAGTCCCGAGATGGAACGGATTCTATCGCCGACGACCCTTATGAATCGTCCCCTGGAAAGGGCCTCAGGGCGCACCTGCTGCGGGCGAGAGGAACGCTGTGACAAGCCGCCCTGTGCCGGCGGCGGATTCTGCAGGAGAGATCCGGGATAAGAAGTACCGCTGAGGCATCAACCGGGTTGGAAAACCCTTCAGTGGCCTCAAGGTTTTTTGCGGTGTCGTATTCACCGATCCTCCCGGCAGGCCCTCTTTTTTGAAAAGATATTGACGTGTTTGAAATATACATTTTTTAAAATTCTAACTAGAACCAGGCGGTTTGACCGCACAGAAAAGGAGTAAAAGCATGAAAATAGCAATAAGTGCCAGTGGCCCGGATTTTAATTCGCAAATAGATCCACGGTTTGGACGTTGTGCCTATTTTATCATCGCAGAAACAGATGACATGAGCTATGAGGCATTGAACAATGCAAGTATGAGTCTCGGTGGAGGCGCGGGAATCGCAGCCGCCCAGTCAGTCGCCTCCAAGGGGGTGAAAGCGGTGATTACGGGCAATTGTGGACCCAACGCTGTAAACACCTTGACGGCTGCCGGTGTCCAGCTCTATGTGGGGCAATCCGGAAGTGTCAAAGAGGCGGTGGAGAGGTTTCGCGCCAATCAATTGAACGCAACATCAGAGCCCAATGTTGTGGATCACTTCGGCATGGGTGGTGGCGCCGGCATGGGCGGCGGCGGTGGTCGCGGCATGGGCGGCGGCGGTGGTCGCGGCATGGGCGGCGGCGGCGGTCGCGGCATGGGCGGCGGCGGCGGTCGCGGCATGGGCGGCGGCGGCAGAGGTTAAGGGACTTGGTTGAAGTCCAGGCGATGCCTGGATTCCTGCGATTAATTCGACGCATAAAGGGTGATCCGCCATGAGGATAGCCATTCCAATCTGGGAGGATAAAATTTCTCCCGTCCTGGACACGGCCTCGCGGCTTATGATCGTTGAGGAAGTGAACGGAAGTGAATCCTCGCGATTTGAGATTTACATGGACGAAGAGGACCTGTCTCGGAGATGCCTCCGCATGCAGGGCATGGGCGTGGATATTCTCATATGCGGCGCCATATCAAGACCTTTTTTAAGGATGCTAAGGGGCTACGGCATTACCATCATTCCGGAGATAGCCGGACAGGCAGATGACGTTCTTATGGCCTATTTTCAGGGAAACCTTCTACATTCGGATTTCTTGATGCCCGGTTGCCGGCGCAATAAAGGCCGATGCCAAAAGGACTCGAATGAAGACCAAAGAGGACCCGGCATGCCGTGCCGTTTTGAAAAGAGACTAAAAGAGCCAAATAAGAGGAGGTAGTAAGAAGCATGTCAACGGTAAATCAAAATGCAGGAAACAGCGGAGGGTCATGCGATCAAAAGGATCAGCACGCTATGCAGGATGCCGAGATTAAAGAGACATTGACCCACATTAAGAACAAGATCCTGGTCATGAGCGGAAAGGGCGGCGTGGGAAAGAGCAGTGTTGCCGCCTATCTTTCCATAAAACTGGCCCAAAAAGGATATCGCGTCGGCCTGATGGATGTGGATCTCCATGGGCCCAGCATACCGAGATTGCTTGGTCTGAAGGGGAATATCCAACCCGATTCTCAACAGGGGAAAATGCTGCCTATCGAGTATCTCCCCAATATGCAGGTGATCTCCATCGAGCCCCTTCTGGGTGATAATAAAGATGCTGCAACCATATGGAGAGGGCCCCTCAAGATCGGGGTGATCCGCCAGTTTATTTCGGATATCCATTGGCCGAATCTCGATTATCTCATTATTGATTCACCCCCCGGAACAGGGGATGAACCCCTCACGGTTGCCCAGACTATCCCGGATGCCGAGGCCCTGATTGTCACAACCCCCCAAGAGGTATCCCTGGCCGATGTGAGGAAGTCCATCAATTTTTGCCGGCAGGTAAATATGTCTATTCTGGGGCTGGTCGAGAACATGAACGGACTCCTCTGTCCCCATTGCGGGAAAAAAATCGAACTCTTCTCGTACAATGGGGGACAGGAAATGGCCCGGAAAGAGAATCTGGCGCTCCTGGCAAGTCTCCCCATCGAGCCGGAGTTCGTCAAAGAGGCGGATGTAGGGAATCTTAGGGAATTCAGTAAAATGGAAAATCCTTCCATCCACGAGTTCGACC
>CAYNYM010000447.1:0-3583 GCA_964401325.1 uncultured Desulfobacteraceae bacterium
GGCCTATCGGTATCACCTCCTGGATACGGGGCATGTGGCCGAAAATCTCATTCTGGCCCTGAGGTCCCTCGGGCTGCCGTTCCAGGTGTACTATGATTTCGACGATGAGAGGGCCGACCGTTTTCTGGGACTCGATCGGGAGAAAGAGGCCACGCTTGCCCTCGTCTCCGTGCCCGGGCCATCCGGACCGCCTGAAACGGGATCGACCGAGGTCCCCGCCCTTCCCGGGAAAATCGGTCAGGCCAGTCGCGTATCGGGGCATGAAAAGGACTATCCTGCTATTCTGGAGATACACCGTGCCGGTGCCCGAATCTGTGCGGCCCCGCTGCCCACCGAGGAGACGAGCCTTGAACCGGGCCGTTTATTTCAAACCCATGAGCCCCTGGAGCCCCCTTCCTCCTGGCCGGAGGCCATGGATTTCGGTGATGCCGTGTTTCAGCGCCGTTCCCGGCGTAACTTCGTAAAAAGGCCCCTGCCGAGAGAAGGCATGATGTCCCTGCTCGATGCCCTTTGCGTGTCTGATCCAAAGACGCCGAACGCCGTGTCACACTGGGAACGGGCCTTCCATACAGGGTTTCTGGCCCTGGATGTGGACGATCTGCCCCCGGGATTCTATGGGATCGACCCGGTCCAAAAAAAGTTCGGAATGATTGTCTCAGGGGATTTTGGGGAGGACATGGCCCGGATCTGTCTTGACCAGGCCTGGTTGAAAAACGCCGGGGCCCATTTCCTCTTTCTGGCGGATTGTGATCTCCTGGATCGGGTACAGGGGCCCCGAGCCTACCGGTATGCCATGATGACGGCCGGCCGCCTGGGCGAAAGGCTGTACCTGACGGCAGCCGCCATGGGAGTGGGCTGTTGCGGCATAGGCGCCTTCTATGACCCGGAGGCCGTCCGGCTCCTGGGGCTGGAAGCGGGAATGGGCCTGTTGTATCTTGTAGCCGTCGGGGCGGTGAAAAGCATGTGAGGGGTTCCGGGGCCCAAAGGCTTTCGCCGGGGTTTCCCGCCCCGCTAATCGAAAGGAAACCGGTTGAATTCAAAAAAACAAAATCCATTTCGCTGGTACGATATTTTGATGTTGAGGCTCGTTCCGCCCCTGGCCGCACTGATCATCAAGATCTGGATGCTTTCATGCCGGGTGGTGAGGCGGGAGGGTTCGGAGGAGGTAAAAAAAGCCCTCTTGCGCTCCGGAGGCGGCGCCGTATACGCCACCTGGCATCAACGAATGTCTTATCATTTCCATCACTTCGGTGCCGGCCACCTGACCGTGATGATCAGTCAGAGCAGGGACGGAGAGTATGCGGCCAGGGTGGCGGCCTGGCTGGGCTTTAGAAATGTTCGGGGCTCGTCCACGCGAGGGGGGTCGAGGGCACTGAAGGCACTGGTCCAAGAAATCAAGAAAGGCGCCATCGGTGCGATGCTCGCCGATGGACCACAGGGACCGGCCAGGGAGGCGAAGATAGGGTCGGTCATTATGGTCCGGGAGGCCGGTGTGCCCCTTATTCCAACCCTCTGGGGCGCCGACAGATGCTGGATGCTGAATTCTTGGGATCGTTACCTGATCCCCAAGCCCTTTGCCAGGATTGCCCTGTATTACGGGGATCCGATTTGGGTGCCCCCCGAAGCCGAAAATGAGGAACTCGAAAGCTACCGCCGCCTCTTTGAAGACAGCCTGAATCACGGCACCCGTTGGTGCGACGAACAGTTCGGTTCGGAAAGGCCCTGGCGGAAGGTCAAAGACGCGGGCACCCCTGAAATCGGGCCGCTTTAACTCCCCGTATTGGTTCAGCCTTTTGAAAAGACCATAACTTGCATAGAGCTCAATGGGTGGCAAAAAGCCGAACACTTACACCCCCACCAATCTCCCATCATCCCTACCAAATCCACAGATTGGGCCCCGGCGTCACATATCAACGATACCCGCACAGGGTTTACTATCCCCCCCAAGTGATTATTTTATCTAGTATAGCAAAATAGCGAGCACACTTTCCCTTCCAATCTCTATGATCGAGGTCTTTTGGCCCGGCAACCGACCCTCCTTGACATCCCGAGCAAGGAGCGGCGATTTCAGAGAGCAATAAAGTTGGAAAAGGAGGAGGCTACGATGAATAGACCAGATAAAAAGATTCCACAGAATTTACCCATACTGCCGGTCGTTGATGATGTCCTTTTTCCCAAGATGGTCCTGCCCCTTATGGTCAAGGATACGCATTACATCCAAATGTTGGAAGACATCATGGAAAGGGACGGCTTTCTTGTGGTGTCCGCAAAAAAGACAAACGAAGAGGGCGGAAAGGCCGAATTGGGAAATGTCCAAAAGGTGGGAACACTTGCAAGGGTGATCAAGATATCGAAAACGGCTGAAGGGACCGTTATTGTCGTTCAAGGACTTGATCGGGTGACCCTTGAAGGCATTGAGCCCAAAGAAAAGTACCACGAGGGGAGGGCCCACAGACTCGAGGACCGGGAACCTTCCGGCGACGAAATAGGACCTCTCATGAGAAACATCATGATGCTCTTTAAAGAGTTGGTGACGATTTCCCCAAACATTCCCGATGAGATGATCCACCTCACCAGGAGCCTGGACGAGCCCGGTTCCCTGGCCGATTTGATTGCGGCCTACCTCCAAATGGATCACCATAAAAAGCAGGAAATCCTTGAATGTATCGATGTGAGGGCGCGTCTTGACAAACTGACCCTGTTCCTCAACCAGGAATTGGAGCTCGGGAAGGTGGGGCAGAAAATCCAGCACAAGGTTCAAAACGGGATCGACAAGACCCAGAGAGAATACTACCTCCGAGAACAGCTCAAGGCCATTCAAAAGGAACTGGGAATGGACAAGGAGGAACACTCCGAGATCGATGAATTACGTGAAAGAATCGCGGAAAAAGACCTTCCCGAACAGGCTCGAAAGGTGGCCGACAAGGAGCTCGACAAGCTGGCCAAAATGAACCCTTCCGCATCAGAGTATACCGTGTCCATGAATTATCTGGACTGGATCCTGGAGCTCCCCTGGTCCGAGAGCACGGCTGAGAGGGTGGACATCAAGAAGGCCGAGAAGGTCTTGAACCGCCACCATTACGATCTGGAAAAGGTCAAGAAACGGGTCTTGGAATACCTGGCCGTTCGGAAACTGAATCCCGACCACAAGGGGCCGATTCTTTGTCTTGCAGGCCCTCCCGGAACGGGCAAGACCAGCCTGGGACGTTCCATCGCAGAGGCTATCGGGCGTAAGTTTGTGCGGGTCTCTCTTGGTGGTGTCCGGGACGAGGCCGAGATTCGAGGACATCGCCGCACCTATGTGGGCGCCCTGCCCGGAAGGATCATTCAGGGCCTGAAAAGGGCGGGCACCAACAATCCCATATTCATGCTGGACGAAGTGGACAAGATTGGAACGGATTTCCGTGGAGACCCGTCCTCGGCTCTTCTGGAAGTCCTTGATCCCGAGCAGAATTTCAGTTTTTCGGATCATTATGTCGAGATTGAATTCGATCTTTCCAGGGTGATGTTCATCACAACGGCCAATCAACTGGACACCATCCCGGACCCCCTGCTGGACAGGATGGAGGTCCTCGAACTCCCC
>CAYNYM010000448.1:0-3578 GCA_964401325.1 uncultured Desulfobacteraceae bacterium
CGCCAGATTATCGGCAAGATATGGGCAATCTATTTTCCTATCATGGCCTTTGTCGCGATCGGTTTTGAGCATTGTATCGCCAATATGTACTTTATTCCCGTCGGTATCTTCTTGCACAACTGGGCGGGCATTGCGGCACCCATGGCCTTTGATCCGACTTCCCTGAGTTGGGGGAGTTTCTTGTTGAAGAACCTGTTGCCCGTCACAATCGGTAATATCATCGGTGGTGCGGTTTTTGTGGGAATGAGTTACTGGAGTGCCTTTCTCAGGCCGACGCCAAAGGCGGCATGAGAAAAGGGTAGGAAGGTAAACAAGGGGCACCATGTCGTGTGTTTCACCTGCGGTAGTGCCCCTTTATTTATCAATACCGGCCTGGATATCCGCTTAAGAAAAGACGACCCGGTTTTTGCCCGACCTTTTTGCCTGATACATGTTTCGATCCGCCCTCGCAATGAGGTCCTTTTCCTTCTCCGGGGGCAGGTACTGGGTCAAACCGATACTGACCGTCTTATGTATCCTCTCGTCTCCCTCGGGGCTGAAGGCGGTGGATGCAATCTTTTTCCTGATCCTCTCTGCCACTTTTATCGCCGCTTCACCCGGCGTTTCCGGCAAGAGAACCACAAATTCCTCCCCGCCGTACCGAAAGGCTGAATCACTGCTCCTGATGCTCTCCGAGATGCCTTGTCCTATTGCGGTCAGTACTTGATCGCCCTGGGTGTGACCATAGGTGTCATTGTAATGCTTGAAATCGTCGATATCCATGAGAATGAGTGTCAGGGGATGTCTGTAGCGGAGCGTTCGATCAATTTCAGATTTCAGGCGAACATTCAGATGCCGTTTGTTATAGAGATTTGTCAGGTCATCAACAATGCTCAGCTCTCTGAACCTCTCTTCGTTTTTGCGCAAAGCCCTTTCCGCTTCAACCCTCGGTGTGATATCGGAGACGTTTGTGACAACGGCGATCAGGTCGGCATCCGGACCTCGCAAGGGCGTTGATGTGATCAGGTAAAAAACACTCGATCCATCCTTTGTTCTTTTCTCCACCTCATGTTCCATCCGTTTTCGCCCCTGCTGGACCTGTTCCAGGGGACAGTCCGGAGAATGACAAAGCCTCGTTTCAAAGACCTCATGACACTTCTTGCCCTCCATGTCATGCCTCGTCAACCGGGCTGCTTTGAGAAAGGCCTCGTTGTGGCGCAGGACATCGTGCCCTGCATCGATTACCAAAATACCGCCGGCCGCGGTTTTAAAAATCTGATCCACCTCCAGGTAGGCGAGTTCCGCATCGACGGCCAATCGATTGGCATTCGTCAGGGCCTCTTCCAGTTGGTCGTTCATGAAATCCAGCTCTTTCTGGTAGGCCTTGATTCTTTGGTGGCAGTGTTTTAGGTCCATGAGGTCGTTGACGTGTCTGTCTGTGGCCGAGACCCACCCTCGTGGTGGCGCAGCCCCCTCAGAAAGGTCCAGGAAGAGATTCGCGCCCGCGGCCAGGGCCTCTTCTTCACCCCCGGTTTGCCCGGGGGTCGTCACCACGAGGATCGTTGTGTATCTGCCTGCACCGTGTTGGCGAATCCTGCGGCACAGATCGACGGCTTTCAGACCATGATGACCTGAACCCAGAACCACCAGAAAGGGGGTTTTCTGTTCAAAAAAATTCCATGCCCGGTCAACGCCATTGAAGGTGTTGATATCATAACCGAACCGGACCACCTCTTCTTCAAGCAGGGTCTGCACTGAAGGGGCATCGGGTACGGCAATCAATGCCTTTTTTGGGTTTTTTTCCAAAGGTCGGTCCTTTTGCATTATTCCTCGAATTGAAGACCCGCAAACAGCCGGTTTGAGCTCTGCTCAATTTCATGCTTCATCTCCGATACGTCATCCGGGCGGATGCCGTTTTTCCACCTGGGATAACCGCCCAGCCAGACATATCGCACTATTTCCTGAAAAGAAGACCTATCGAAGAGAAATTCCCCAATGGTCACCGTTTCTTCCTTTGGATTGATTTCAAATGGGATATTGACCCGGCGGGCATATTTATTGAGTATTCTTTTCACCTCGGATCGGATTTTCCAGCCGTCGGGCCGCTGTTTGAAATCCTCTTGCCTTTGGGGAAAGGGAAACCGCCTATAAACGGCGCCCATGAAACCGGTGTATTGAATGCCGTGGATCGCACCCATGAGGTCCCCGATATCCTCACGTTTTTCAATGGTATGAACCTCCCAGGCGTCCCTTGTGGATTCGATTTCCTTGACGCGGGTTGCCTTGGATATGTAACGACAGAATGCGTCCGAGAAGAGGAAATAATGCTCCAGGAGAAGCAGGTCCGTATCGATATTGAAAAAACCGAAGGCTATGACACCGTGGTTGAGTGATTGAAAGCCTAAAGGCATGGTCAACCTCAAGGGTGGGAAAGGGAAATGAGATTTGACAGAACATGACCCGGCATATATATTGAAATGCAAAAAAAAGTGATTAATATATTATTTTATAATGCCCTTTCACCTCATTCGCAAATATCTTTTTCCCCGCAGGAAGAAGAAACACTTTATATCAAGGAGTCGAGAAATGCACGCTGAAAATTCCGTAGGACAGTTCACCGGTGCCTCCAAATATGTCCTGGACGAGGAACTGGCCAAGATCGTCAATATCTCAATGGCCCTGGAAATGCCGCTTCTGTTAAAAGGAGAGCCCGGAACGGGCAAGACCATGCTCGCGCACGCCATCTCAGACGCGCTCAACATGAAACTCATCGTACTCAACGTCAAATCCAGCATGAAGTTGATTGACGGCCTGTATCAATACGATACGCTTACCCGCCTGAACGACAGCCGGTTTGCGGATTCGTCCAGGGATGTGAGCAATATCGAAGATTACATCAAGATGGGAAAGATCGGACAGTCCTTCGTCACCGATGAACGGGTCGTTCTTCTCATCGATGAAATCGACAAAGCGGACACCGATTTCCAGGACGACATGCTCGATGTCCTTGATCAGATGGAATTCGATATCATCGAAATCGATAAGACCGTCAAGGCCAAAAATCGTCCCGTGATCATCATTACCTCGAACGCAAAGAAGGACCTCTCCGATCCCTTCCTGGGTCGCTGTAACTTTCACCATATCGCCTTCCCCGAGCCCGACATGATGCGGAGCATCATTGAAGTCCATTTCTCCGAGATCTCAAAGGACTTGCTGGACAATACCATCAAGGCCTTTTATCGCCTGCGCGAGATTCGGGGGATCGAGAAGAAACCGGCGACCAGGGAGTTGATCAACTGGATTCGTGCCCTTAAAGCGGATCCCGATTTCAAGATCAAGGATCTGGTCAAGGGCGATGTCCCCTACCTTGGGGTGCTATTTAAAAAGAGTCCGGATTATATGGTGGCCCAGAACAGCGCCGCGCGTTTCAGATTATGATGACAGGAGAGGCTTCCCCGGCCCGGCATATGGGTGCGGCCCATCCGCCCTTCAGAGTCGGGAGAGTGTGACACGGTCAAAAATAGCCATTTGAAATGGTTGGTTGAGATATGTTTACCGAATTTTTTTACACGTTAAAAAACATGGGCATCCCTGTATCG
>CAYNYM010000449.1:0-3565 GCA_964401325.1 uncultured Desulfobacteraceae bacterium
GGCCCTTCGAAGGAGCGAAGAGCTGATCAAGGAACTCTCGGGCCAGACCGAGGAGTTCAGCCTTGCCGCGGCCTCGATGATCACAATGAAAGACGAAAAGGAAGTCGTGAACAGGATCAGCCGGGCCATCATCGAACACTCGGATTACCGCAGACTGATTATCTCCTATTTCAAGGAGACCCCGCCCTATCGGGATATTATTGGGCACGGAGGGGTCCCTGAAGACCTGATTGAAAAGCTCCGCGAGGTGGAAATGCCCAAGAGTCAGTTCGAGAAGATCTATGAGGCGGGCATCTCGCTCGGACAGTTTTCCTGCTATCTTCCCCACACCCAAAAGCATGTGATCAAGAAGGGGGGTGCCATATTTGGTTCCGGCAACGAACCGGAGGACGATGATGCGTGGCATCCCGAGGATATGCTCTTTGTAAGGATGAATGACCCCGAGGGTCGCCTCATCGGCGTGCTTTCGGTGGATGAGTCCAAATCCGGCAAAAAGCCGACAGACGAGACCGTAAGGCCTCTCGAAATATTCTCCAGCCTGATATCCCAGATCATCCTCAACAGGCGGGCCCAGGAGGATCTGGAACGGGCAAAGGCCGAGGCCGAGGCCGCGGTCCGCTCCAAGAGTGAGTTCCTTGCCAACATGAGCCATGAGATTCGAACCCCTATGAATGCCATTATCGGGTTTGCGGATCTTACCCTGAAGACGGATTTGACGGCCGGGCAGAGGGATTACCTGGAGAAGATCAGACGATCGAGTTATTCACTCCTCGGCACCATCAATGATATCCTGGATTTTTCAAAGGTCGAGGCAGGGAAACTGGACCTGGAGCATGGGGCCTTCGATCTGGCCGATGTCATGGATACCATCCCGGATATGTTTTCCCACAAGGCAGAAGAGAAGGGTATCGAATTGATCGTCACCACGGCCGGCGATGTCCCCTGCAATTTGATGGGCGATCCCCTGCGGCTGAGACAGGTCCTGATCAATCTCACCAACAATGCGATTAAATTTACGCACAGGGGAGAGGTCGTCATCAGGGCCGACCTGGTCGAGAAGGGGGATCGGAGGGCAAAGATCGCTTTTTCCGTTTCAGATACGGGGATCGGTATTGCGCGGAATCAAATCCCCAGGCTCTTTGACTCCTTTGTCCAGGCGGACAGCTCCACGAGCCGAAAATACGGGGGAACCGGTCTGGGGCTGAGTATCTGTAAAAGGCTCCTCGCCATGATGGGTGGCGAAATCCGGGTCGACAGCGAACCGGGTCACGGGACCTTGTTTTCCTTTGTCCTGGATTTTCCCCTTCAGGACGAGGCCGGGGGGAGCAGTCTCCTCGTCCCCTGGGCTCTGAAGGGCAAAAAGATACTCGTGGCGGATGACAATGCCGTTTCCCGGGAGATCCTGTCTGAGCTCTTGGGGTCCTACGGCTTTGAACCGGATGCTGTGGAAACGGGGAAGGCGGCCCTTGGGGCCCTGCGCGATGAAAAAGGGAAGGTTCCCTATGACCTTGTGCTTTTGGACTGGAAGATGCCGGGCATGGACGGCATTGAAACCACACGCAAGATTCGGGAGGATCTTAAAATTTCCGACCTGCCGGTCATCATCATGACGGGTTTCGGGAGGGAAGAGATCATGCAACGGGCCCACAAGGCGGGGGTGAACGCCTTTCTCATAAAACCCGTAAAGCAGTCTCTCCTTTTCGACACGATCATGGAGGTCTTCGGGCAAAAACCCGTAAGGATCGCAAGGGCATACAAACCCCGGACCGGGGAGCAGGAGGCGATCCGGAAAATCCGGGGCGCCCGGGTCCTTCTTGTCGAAGACAATGCCATCAACCAGCAGGTGGCCACTGAAATCCTGAAGATGGCGGATGTGGCTGTCACTGTGGCCGACAACGGAAAAGAGGCGGTAGAGGCCCTTGGACGGTCCCGGTTTGATGCCGTGCTCATGGATATTCAAATGCCCGAAATGGACGGCTACGAGGCCACCCGGAAAATACGCGGCAAACCCCGCTTCAGGGACTTGCCGATTATCGCCATGACGGCCCATGCCATGAAGGGGGATCGGGAAAGGTGCCTGGAAAAGGGGATGAATGATTATGTCAAAAAACCCATAGATACCGGTGAGCTTTTCGAAACCCTGGCCCGCTGGATAACGGGAGAAGAAAACAGGGCGGCCCCGGAAGAACCGGTCGTTGAAAGGCCGGAAAAGACCACCCCGTATCCGGATCGACTTCCCGGTATTGATGAGGAGGCCGGGATCAGGCGACTGGGGGGCAATCGTCAAATTTTTCTGCGATTCCTCAAGGAATTTGGAAGAGATTATGAAGGTGCGGCCGATGACATTCAGGACGCTCTTGGCAGGGGGGATGCGGAAACGGCCCGAAGGCTCGCTCACACCCTCAAGGGTGTTGCGGGCAATCTATCGGCAAGGGATCTCCATGAAGCCGCCCGAGAACTGGAAGAGGTGATTCGGAACGAGGGAGAGGCTGCAATCGTTCCCTTTCTTGACCGTTTTAGGCTCAGATTGCAGGAGCTATGCGATACCGTAAGAGGTTTGGAAGCACCGACAAGATCGGCCGAATCCCGGCGTTCTCCCGGTCCGGGACCCTCACTTTCCGTCGAGGTCACCGGGATCGAATCAATGGTCCGGGAACTCTACGGCCTGCTCGATGACTATGATCTCGAGGCGGAAGATCGTTTCGTGACCTTGCGAGAAAATCTGAAAGGGAGAATCCATCAGAATGCCGTGATGAAAATGCGACAACAAATCAGCGCCCTGGATTTTGACGGAGCCAAGTCCTCACTGGGCGAAATAGCAGAAGAAATGGGTATCTGCGTCGAAGGGATGACCCGTGAATGAAAAACCCGAAAAACAGACCGTTCTGATCGTGGACGACGCCCCTGCCAACATCAAGGTCCTGGGAGAGGCCTTGAAACAGGACTACCGGGTTCGGGTGGCAACCGTGGGGCCCAAGGGACTGGAGATCGCCAGGTCCTCCAGCCCACCGGACCTGATCCTTCTCGATATCATCATGCCGGACATGGATGGATATGAGGTATGTCGAAGGTTGAAGGCCTCGAAGCACACCCGGGATATCCCGGTCATCTTTATCACCGGAAAGAGTGACGAGGCCGATGAGACCAGGGGATTGACGCTGGGCGCCGTGGATTACATTACAAAACCTTTTAGTCTGCCTATCATGAAAGCAAGGGTGAAAACCCACATGGAGTTGAAGCGGCACCGGGACATCCTTGAGAACCTCTCAGCCCTTGACGGGTTGACCGGGATCCCCAACCGCCGCCGGTTGGATGAATTCTTGGCCCGGGAATGGCATCGGGCCGTGCGTGATCCGTCCATGCTGTCCCTGGTGATTATCGATATCGATTTTTTCAAGAAATTCAATGATACTTACGGACACGGCGCCGGAGACGACTGCCTCAAAAAAGTGGCCCTGACCCTCAGCCAAAACGTCAAAAGGCCCACGGACTTCGTGGCCCGGTATGGCGGTGAGGAGTTCGTTTGCCTGCTGCCCGGAACAGACCTGGAAGGGGCCCTCCAGGT
>CAYNYM010000450.1:0-3554 GCA_964401325.1 uncultured Desulfobacteraceae bacterium
AGACCCTATTGGTGCAACGTCAGGCCAAATCCGGGGGCCTCTTACCCGGCAAGCCCTTATCCCCCTGGAAAGTTGCAAATAGAGCCGGTCGGGTCAAGGACCGGCTCATATCACCCGTTCAATGTGCTTTTAATCAAAACTTGAACGCAACCCCTCCGTAATAATAACGGCCCGGGTTGGCAAATCCGTAGCTTTCTTCGTAATCTTCATCGAAGAGGTTGTCTATGCCGATGTAGAGTGTCAGCATGCCCTTGAGTAATTCTTGGGCGATCTTCGTGTCGACCAGCGTGTAGTTGTTCAGCTCGGCCTTTTGTAAGGGTGCCACTTTGGAATAATAGTTCTGACCTCTTACATGCATGATGCTCAGATAGGCCGATAATCCGAAATCGAAGCCGTATTTACCTTCAAAGGAGATCTTATGCCTTGGTCTGTACTGGAGATCGGTCTTTTCCGTCCCCGGGGTCTTGTCCTTGGTATCAAGAAAGGTGTAGGCCGCTCTCAACATAAGATTTTCGATAAAGCGCGTCTCTGCCGTTACTTCGTAGCCTCTGAAACGGTAGTTTTCATTGTTTTCGTTTTCATCCGTAATCTCGTCTTTTTCGATATAGTTTTCGGCCTCGATATAAAAACCGGTCAACCCAAGGCTCGTGTCATAGGGCAGACGTTGGGTGATCCCCAGTTCATAGTTGTTCGATGTTTCCGGCTTTAAGTCGGGGTTGTTGTCAGGCTCTTCGTAGAGCTGTCGAATGGAGGGAAAACGAATTTTTCTGGCATAGGAACCTTTGATCCGGGTCCCTTCTCTTAGGTCGTAATATACACCCGCCAGATAACTCCCTTCATGGTCCTTCTCCCCTGTGTCTTTCTCGAACCAGTGATGGCTGTAACCCAGAACCACGCCCAGGTCATCCACGGGAGAGACCGTGTATTCAATCGCTCCCATATAGGTATGGGTCGACCGATTGTCACTATACGCGCTGGGCGTATTGTTTTTTGTATTTTTCCACCCCTCGACCTCATATTTTTCTTGGCGTCCGTTAAACCCCAGTGCCAATGAACCCGCGGATCCCATGTCATAATTGGCCTGCAGGTTGCCACCCGTGACCTTGGTCTTGCTCTCCTGGGAATAGGTGTTTTTTCTTGTAATCAGGATGCATTGATCATCGTCGTAACTGTTTTCCTGCTCCTCCATCTGATTGAGGTACATCCCCACGCGGAGCTCAAAGTCCTCCGAAACGTTGTAACTTGCCGACAATTGTGCGGATTCTCCGTCATAGTCCTCTACCCGTACATATTTGGGTGAACTGTCGAACGGATCGACTTTAGCGGTATCGTTTATCGTGCCCGGAGGATTACCGAATTCTCCTCTCGCCTTGGTGACAACCAGACCGAGAACCAGGTCCTCGGTAGGGGTAAGGCCCAGATTCACAAAGAGGTTTTTCCTCTTGCTATCGCTGTTCTCCCGCAGTCCACCGTCCTCCACACCGGGATCAGAAGGGGTAAAATCGTCGGAAAGAGCGAATCCATCGGTTTCGTAAGCGCTTGCGCCCACAAAGAAATCAAACTTTTCCTGAGCCCCGCCGAGACTGACCTTGCCGAGCCGGGTGTCCCTGTTGCCCATTTCTCCTGAAACGGCGCCTTCAAACTCCTGTTTCCCCTTTTTGGTCACGATATTGATGACGCCGGCCAAACCCCCGTCTCCATAAAGGGCCGAATGGGTCCCGTAAGAGACCTTGATCTTGGCAACGCTCTCAAGACTGATAATGGAGGGATCAAACTGTCCGTCATAGGTCGAGTTAAAGGGGATACCGTCCAGGAGGAGCACGACATGCCGTCCTCGAAAACCCCTTAAATCGACCCGGGGAACACCCGCGGCGCCGGCCCTGATGTGCAGTCCGGGCAGAAGTGTCAGGGCCTCCTCCAGGGTTCGGGCCCCCTGGTTCCGGATATCTTCAGCCGTAATCTCATGCACCGTACCGACACTTTCTACGCCGTCCCTCTCACCTGTAACGACAATTTCTCCCAGTGTGTAGATGCCATCGGAGGGGGCTTTTTCCACTTGGGAAAAAACAGGACCCGGGGCAACAATTATTATAGATAGGACCAATACTATGAACAATAAGAACCTGTTATTCATCATACCTACTCCTTTCATCGCATATCAAATAGAAGGTCAGATGGGACATAAGTAATGAGAAAGAGCCTTTCCGGTCCTCCTCACGGGATTATCATGACAATGTTGACACAGGTCAAATCAGATATAAGATGAAAGGCCTTCTGTCAAGGGGATTATACGACAAAAAGGGGGCAAGTCGCCGATTGACCTATCTTATCACTTCTGATAAACACCCAGTATGAGTAGGCCTTTAAGGACAGAGCATGAGGGGGCCTGGTATCATATGATGAATCCCGGGCGGCGATTTGAGCGGATATTCGAAGACCGGAATGATTACCGGCTGTTCATTGACCTTCTCAAGGATGTGGCCGAATTATGGAGAGTTTCTATAAGCGCCTATTGCCTGATGTCCAAGCATTACCACTTGCTCATCCATACTCCCAAAGGCAACCTATCCCGATGCATGCGGCATATCAACGACGTCTTGCCCACATTTTTGCAGGAGAGTTCTTTCATTTGGAAATTCGCAAGTGTCATGCAGACGATCTGGAGGCGGTCCTGGCGATCATCAACGATGCTGCCCGTGCCTACAAGGGGATCATCCCTGGCGACCGGTGGCATGAACCCTATATGTCGCGTGCACAACTCATCCAAGAGATCCGTGACGGGGTTTGTTTCTGGGGTGTGGCGTCAGGGAAAGAATTGCTGGGTGTGATGGGCATACAGCCCAGGGGGGAGGTGTACCTCATCCGGCATGCCTACGTCAAAACGGCGCAACGGCGAAAAGGCATTGGCACCGACCTTCTTAGGCATCTTGAGAAGATGACGACCCAACCCATCCTGATCGGGACGTGGGCGGATGCCGACTGGGCCGTCCAATTTTACGTGAAGAACGGGGACAGGGTGCGCACAAAGAAAGAAACGAGGCCCCGCCTGCGCAGGGACGGGAGCAGACCGGATGGCCAGTGCGAAACTTCCGTGGTCCTCGCGAACGAAAAATGGAGTCCGAAAAAAGCCTTGCCGGTGACCGCATGAAGGCCGACTCCGGCGGATACTTTAGGCCCAAGTACTTTATTGCCATTTATTCAAGTCGGGTAAGGCACCAGAGAGGGATCAATATCTGATATGACATTGAAACAATCGATGGATGATCTCCGAGCAAGAAAAGACCGGGCATTGCTGGGGGGCGGCACTGAGAAAATCACCCAACAGCATGAAAAGGGAAAATTGACGGCGCGGGAACGCTTGAACCGCCTGCTTGACGAAAACAGTTTCATGGAATTGGGGCTGCTCGCCTCTTCGGATGTGCCCGGGATGGAAGAGCAAACCCCTGCGGACGGGTGGATCACCGGCTACGGTCGATTGGACGGACGTCAAGTCTGCATTGTCGCCAATGATTTTACGGTTCTCGGGGCATCCAATGCGCGGGTGAACACGAAAA
>CAYNYM010000451.1:0-3546 GCA_964401325.1 uncultured Desulfobacteraceae bacterium
TGGAACGTCTGACATGGCTACTCCTTTTGCGCTTCTTCAGTTGTTTCGGCCTCTTTTTCCGCCGGGGGGTTGGGCATTTTCTCAACGGGAAGACCCGCCTCAATCATTTTGTCCCTGAACTCGTCCTCATATTCGTCGTAGGTGTGAACCGGGACGGGATAGTCCCAGGGATTGACATGTCTCACAAATCGGTTGTTGTTGGCGAGATTCCTCGTTGGGCTGAGAAATACCCCCGCCATATGCATCAATTTGCTGAACGGAAAATAGGCAATAAGGATGCGCAAGAGAAAGAGATGGATATAGAAAATGACACCAATACCTTCAGGCGCCGTGGGCCTGAAGGTCACAAGGCCCAAGGCCAGTTCTTTGACGGCGGTCAGATCCACCCTGATCCAATAGCGCATGAGGACGCCGGTCAAACCCAGGGCCAAGATCAGGAAGAGGGGGAAATAATCTGCGGGAAGGGAAATAAAACGCATTTGGGGAAGATAGAGTCTTCTGAGGAAAAGATAGGTCACGCCAACGAGGAGAAGCATATCCGAGATGTAGACCCCCGGAACGCCCAGGCCGTTGATGGGGGCTACCCCGAGCTGGAGAAATCCGTCCAGGCTCTCGAGGATATGCACAAAGCCGGGAATGGGTTCCGTGAAAAATCTGAGATGCCTGAGAAGGACGACCAGGAAAGAATAGTGGAAAACCAGGGCGCCGAGCCACAGCCACTTTTCCCATTCGTAGAAGATCTTGGGGCCCTGCCTGAACTCCAGTCGTGTGTTCCTGAAAAGAGACCGAAAAGTGAGGATTTCAAAGGCCATTCGGATGACAACGCCGGTCGTGCTTCTCGGGTTGTCGATGGGGTTGGATTTTATCCAGGGCAGGCTCCACTGCTGGCCACCCGTGGTTGGGATTCGGAAGGGGACCGGTGAACGGGCCCAGTCGATCACGCGCGCAACAATCCCCAGGACAAATATGAGAAGCGCCGCATAGGGGATTACCACCCCGAAAAGGATACGCATGTCCAACGCCCACACACCAACTAGGGGAATCAAGACGAGTATGCTGACCGCGCTCAAAGAAAACAGCAGACTGATAATCATATTCATTGAAGGCTACCTCGTTTCAATGGATCGATTTGGAAATAAGATTATTGGCTATGATCATTGTCTTTATTTTTTGGTTTCCAGGCCGGTATCTCAGAGGCCAGGCCGGCTTTCATCAACAACCTCGACACCTGCCTGCCCGCCTTATCGGCCTTGATTTCATAGAGCTTTTCTCGACATTCGACGTATATATCAAAGGTAAGAAGGGCCGTTTGGTCAATCTTGGCCTCCATCTCCGTCAATTCATCGGCCAGGTTGTATTCCCGGATCTCTTTTCCCAGTTGGCTCCTGAGCACTCTTTTTAGGTGTAGGACAAAACCGACTGCCTGGGACGGAGAAAATTCCTGCACGGCCCTGACACGGATAATCTTATCGAGAGAAGGCCGAAGGCTCTCCAATCGGCCACCCTGAAGGATTTCGGCAAAGAGGTGCGCCAATTCCGTGGATATGGTGGTTCCCACAGGATTTGCAAAGGAATTCTTTTGT
Source organism: uncultured Desulfobacteraceae bacterium (assembly GCA_964401325.1). GTDB lineage: Bacteria > Desulfobacterota > DSM-4660 > Desulfatiglandales > HGW-15 > CAYNYM01. Next base: position 1,584 of record CAYNYM010000451.1, read on the forward strand.
TTTTTGAGGAATCCCCGGGTCTCCGCCGGATAGGTCTCGATGATGAGATCTACCCATGCCCCGAGTATTGAGGACCGCTGTTTGCGTAATAGCTCGACCAGTTTCATGTGTGTATTAGGGTGTAGAATGGCGAACATGTGAGCCAATAGATTCCTTCCCCCGTCCCCTCGCCATTAGGACCGTGAAAGTTTAGCCATCCATGGGGTTCATCAATGATAAAGAAATGGAATGCGCTGAAGTCAGGTTATGTCATTTGTTTCCGTGACGGAAAAGCCCATTGGAGTAGTTGATTTAGTGCTGCACTTTTTGAGCAAGCAATCTATACACCGAAAAAATCGGATCCGGATTTTGAAATCAAAGACAAAAGCTGAATAGAGTGAAGCGCAGAGTAAGTGCCAAGACGAACGATCAAACCAGACGGTAAGGGCCCGCCCAGAGAGAGAATAACGGGAGCTTTATGGATCAATGATGTGCAGAAGTACTCAAAATACGTAAGAACAGGACAGTCTCACTTGGCGAATGGACTATAAGATAAAATGATCCGAGGTGTCAAGCAAAAATGTCGGCCTCGCAATTTTGGGATCAATACCCTGGAGCAGTTGTGCGGGGAAATTCGAGGGGCCGTGGAGGACACAATTTTTTTGCAAAGGGTACAGAGATATGGTAGAAAAATGACACTTTTGGCCCCTGTCCCCATTTTCCCTTCGCAAAGGGAACCCCTGGTGCTGGGGGACGACTCTCCGTGCACCAAAGGATGACACATGGCCAGAGGAGGTAAATGGGAAGATCACTATGCCCGCCGGGCCAGGAATGAGAAATGGCTGGCCAGATCCGTCTATAAGCTTGAAGAGATCGACAGACGGTTTAGGCTGATTCAGGCCGGTTCGCGTCTCTTGGATCTGGGTTCCTATCCCGGTTCCTGGTCCCAGTACAGCTTGAAGAAGGTGGGCCCGAAGGGCGAGGTCGTGGGGATCGATCTTCAGACCCCTGCCCAATTGTCGGCCCCGAATTTCAGATTTATCAAGGGGGACATCCTGACCCTGGACACGGCATGGCTGTATGAACAGATCGGAGAGAGAGACGCCGTTCTCAGCGATTTGGCCCCCAAGACGACGGGTGTTCATGTGGCGGACACGAGCCGGTCCATGACGCTGGCCCGAAGGGCGTTGGAAATGGCCTTGACCGTCCTCAGGGTTCGGGGGCACTTCTTGTGTAAAATTTTTGAAGGTGAAGATCTGAAGACTTACAGAACCGACATCTCCCTGGCCTTTGAGCAGGTTCGTACGGTCAGGCCTTCTGCGGTTCGAAAGAAAAGCAGAGAGGTCTATTTGCTCGGGTTGGGACGGTTGAGGCATTAAACCCATCAAGTGTGCAAAGGGGAGGCCCCGGGATCGAATTGTCCGGATAGGGGGGCAGGGCGATCTTTTCGGTATTCGACCTTGGGCACGTCAGTTCAGCCAATGACTTTAGGAGGTAACCCATGTCCGGTCATTCGAAGTGGAGCTCCATCAAACACAAAAAAGGAGCGGCGGATGCCAAACGAGGTAAGATTTTTACAAGACTGATCAAGGAAATCACTGTGGCCGCGCGTTTAGGGGGGGGAGACCCCATGGGCAACCCGCGGTTGAGATCCGCCATAGCGGCCGCCAAGGCCGAAAATATGCCCAAGGAAAATATTGAAAGAGGGATTAAGAAAGGGACGGGGGAGTTGGAAGGGACGTCCTACGAAGAGGTCAACTATGAGGCCTATGGACCCGGTGGCGTAGCCGTGCTTATCAATTGCCTGACCGACAACAAAAACAGGACCGTTGCCGACCTGAAGCACACCCTGGACCGGTTCGGCGGAAGCCTTGGTGAACCGAATTGCGTCGCCTGGATGTTTGAAAAAAAAGGCCTGATCGTCTTGGAAAAAGGCAAGGGGGAGGGAGAAAAGCTCTTGGAGCTTGCACTTGATGCCGGTGCG
>CAYNYM010000452.1:0-1986 GCA_964401325.1 uncultured Desulfobacteraceae bacterium
CGCCTGGAACAGGTTTTCATCAACCTGCTGACCAATGCCAGGGATGCCATTGAAAAGAAGTGGGAGGAGCGTGAGCATACGGGCAAGGCCAAGATTATATCGGTCAAGACCGGCAGCGAGGGTGGCCTGGTCACCATACGGGTGAGGGATACGGGCACCGGGATTTCGAAACACGTGCTGGATAAAATTTTTGAACCTTTTTTTACCACCAAGAAGGTGGGCAAAGGGACCGGCATGGGGTTATCCATAAGCTACGGAATCGTGCAGGACTATGAGGGCATGATCAAGGTGGAAACCGAAGAGGGGGAAGGAACCACCTTCATCGTTCAGTTCCCTGTTGCCAGCGAGGCGGTATGAAGGAAAAACTCTTACTCGTCGACGATGAAATAGGGATTCTCAGGGTGCTGGGCATCTCCCTTTCGGATCGCGGATATTCGGTCCTCACGGCTTGTAACGGCGAAGAGGCCCTGCGGGTCTTTGAACAAGAAAGACCCTCTATTGTGCTAACGGATATCAAGATGCCGGGCATGGACGGCATCGGGCTCTTGCGGGAAATCAAGGGGGAAGACCCTGATGTTGAGGTCATCATGATTACGGGGCACGGAGACATTGAACTGGCTATTCAGAGCCTGAAGCTCGAAGCTTCTGATTTCATTACTAAACCTGTCAATGAAGAGGCCCTGGAAATTGCCCTCAAGAGGGCGAGGGAAAAGATATCTTACAAGAGCAAACTCAGGGAATACACGGAAAATCTGGAAAGACTTGTCGAGGAAAAGACCTCTAAGCTGGTTGAGTCCGAGAGAATGGCGGCCGTGGGCCAGACCGTGGCGGCCCTGACCCATGCCATCAAGAATATTACATCCGGTCTGACCGGGGGAATGTTTGTTCTTGAAAAAGGGATTGAACTGGATAACCGGCAATATCTCACCCAGGGCCTGCACATGGTGAAGGGGAACGTGGCCAGGATAAAGGAAATGGCCATGGACCTGTTGAACTACTCCAAAGACAGGGAGCCCGACTATGCGCTGGGTGATCCCAATCAACCCGCACGGGAGGTCTTTGATCTAATGCAATCCTATGCCGAGAAGAACGGGATTGCATTGAGCCTGGAACTGGACCCGGCTCTTACCGAGGCCTGGTTCGATCCCCGGGGCATCCATCGTGCCCTTCTAAACCTGGTAACCAATGCCTTCGATGCCTGTATGGATCTCAGGCGCACGAGTAAGGCCGGGATCGTCACGATTCGATCCCTGAAGCCGGAGGGCTGGGCCCTGGAGTATGAGGTCGAGGACAATGGTTGCGGCATGGATGAGGAGACGCGTGCCAGGATATTTCAGGGTTTCTTTAGCACCAAAGGGTCGAAGGGTACCGGCCTGGGCCTGATGATCACCGGAAAGATCATCGACGAACACGGGGGGGACATCGAGGTCGTGTCCACAGAGGGGGAAGGAACAACCGTTCGTATCCGGCTGCCCAAAGGAGATTCGCGTGATCCCTCCCTATCTCAATGCGCTTCAAAAGGCCAAGTCGTTACAAAAAGAGGTTGAAAGGGTTGCCATGCCGGGAGGGCCTATTGTCATGGAAAACCACACCGGACCAAAGGAGATCGCCATGGTAGAGTATCATAACGTTCTATTTTGCACGGATTTCTCTGAAGATGCCAATATCGCGTTTCTTCACGCCCTTGACCTGGCCAAGAAACATGACGCCAGGTTGCATATCCTCCATGTGCCCCACTCTTCCTATGCCTACTGCAGGCATATCGTCGACGAACACGTGTCGGAAGGATCGCCTGGGGGCGAGGCCTTTTATGGCGAAGAAATTACAAAGCGGGCCGAAGCGGCCTTGAAAGAAGCGTACGAGAAGAAGATCGGGGATTTCAAGAACTATGAATGGGTCGTAAGAAACGGCTCACCCGACATAGAGATCATTCGATATGCCAAAAAGAACGAAATCGATGTGATCGTGATGGGGGCCCTTGGAAAA
>CAYNYM010000452.1:1996-3530 GCA_964401325.1 uncultured Desulfobacteraceae bacterium
TCAGGAACCCGGCCAAACGGTTCACTCTGCCGAGAAATATTTATTAGGTCTCCATATGTCAGTGCAACTCGGAAGGAGAACGTGCGCTCGTTTTTGGGAGGATTCAAAATGACAAAAAGAGTTCTGGTCGTCGACGATGAACTGGATATCCGGGTCTTTACCACCACCTTATTGGAAACAAACGGCTTTAGCCCCCTGTCGGCCGAGGACGGCATTCAGGGCCTCGAGATGGCCCGTAAAGAAAAGCCTTCTCTGATCATCCTGGACGTTATGATGCCCAAAGAGAGCGGGATAACCATGTACCGGGCCTTAAAAATGGATCCGGCCCTGAAGAATATCCCCGTTATCATGCTTTCCGGTCTTTCCAAAAAGACCTTTCTTCACTCCCAGAGGGTTCTGGACGAATACAAAGGTGAAGAGGTCCCTGAGCCGACCGCCTATATCGAAAAACCACCGGAACCGGAAGAACTCCTCAAGGTGATTCAGAACAGCGTGAAGTAGGGCTCCCTCTTTCGGTCAGCACACCCCGCAGGATGTCCTCCTTGCCGTTGAGATGTCTTTCCGGTCCGGGGTCATTTTTCCTGGAAAAGATGCCTGAGACGAACTCGTTGCCATGAGAAAAGGAATGCAAACAAAAAAATCTGTAACTTCATCAAGAAATGGAGGGATGATCGTGGATCTGGGCTATAGGACCATCATCGATCTTCTCCCATGTTACCTGACTATTCAGGATCGTTCTCTTCATGTGATATTCGCCAATCAGATCTTCCTCAATGATTTCGGAGAGGCCGTGGGCAGGCTCTGCCATGAGATCTATAAGGGTAATCCGAAAAGATGCGAATACTGCCCCGTGCAAGAATCCTTTGAGGACAAGAGGGTTCACCTGAGTGAAGAGACCGTGCTCCTGCCCAATGACCAAATGGCACGAATGATTGTCTATTCGGTGCCCATAATGGATATCACGGGCGGGGTGAAGGCCGTCATGGAATTGTCCGCAAACATATCAAAGATCAAGGAGATGAGAAAGGAGTTGGAATTTATAGGTCAGTCCATCGCCATGTTGTCCCATGATATCAAGAATATCCTGGAGGGTCTTCAGGGCGGGGCCTATGTCGTTGATGAAGGAGTGAAAGACGGCGACATGGAGCTTGCCGGAAAGGGCTGGGCCATCGTGAAGAAAAATATCGCGGAGCTTACCGGCTTCACACAGAACATCCTCTATGCCTCCAAGAAGAGGGTGCCCAAGGTCCAGAAGGTCGCACCCGATCAAGTGCTCAGCGAAGTCGTGAGTCTTTTCCAGGAAGAAGCGAGGTCTGCAGGGATCGAGTTGAACTGCCGGGCGAATGCCGCTCTGCCCCCGGTGGGCCTGGACCCCAGTATTCGAAGACTCCTCGGCAATCTCATTCAAAATGCCCTGGAGGCGTGCAGAAATGAAAAGGAAAGGGATCTTCATCAGGTTCTGGTCAGGGCGGACTTCTATGACCGGGGCCATTTTATGTTTGAAGTGGAAGACGACGGCGTGGGCATGGACGAA
>CAYNYM010000453.1:0-3526 GCA_964401325.1 uncultured Desulfobacteraceae bacterium
CAAACGATTTCAAACCAGGCATTTTATTGTCATTTTCATGAAAAACGGTCTGGGTATTTCAAGATTGGGAATTACCGCGAGCAAGAAGACAGGCAACGCGGCACAAAGAAACAGGATCAAGCGGGTCGTAAGAGAATTTTTCCGTCTCCACAAAGATTATTTTCCCCGGGGCTATGATACCGTCATTGTCGCCAAGAGAGACGCCGACACACTGGACCTATGGAAAGTCAAAGAGGAATTAGGTGATTTTATCCTGGATAAAAAGGTCCGGATACTATCTTAGATATATTCCGTTAGGCCTTATAGTCTTTTATCAGAAGTGGATATCTCCCTCCTTTTTCCCCACCTGCCGCTTCTATCCTTCATGTTCGACATATGCCCGCCTTGCCATTCTAAAATATGGCATCTTCCGGGGAGGCCTCCTATCCTTAATCAGGATATTGAAATGCCATCCCTTTCACCCAGGAGGATATGATCCTCTCAGATAATACGCGCTGAAAGTCCTTACGGTTTTTCTACGAAAGGATACAGACGCGTGAACACTTCCATCTAACGGTCAAGGTTTCTCTAATGGAAAAAAGAACGATTGTCGCCTTTGCCCTCTCTTTTTTGGTATTGATTGCATGGGCATTCCTTTTCCAGCCGACGCCCAAGCAGCGGCCTGAAAAAATCGAAGAAGGCGCAAAAACTCAGAGTGCTCCCGTAGAACCGGCAGAACAGCCAGAGATAGCGCCAGGGCTCCCGGTGGAATCGGCACAGCCCGTGGAAGGGTCGGTCACCCCCCCCCCGGCGGCCGATCAGGAAAAGGAAATTCTGGTCGAAACGCCCTTATACAAGGCTGTTTTTTCAAGTGCGGGCCCATCCATCAAGAGTTTTCAGCTAAAAAAGTACCATCTCACGACCGCCCCGGATTCGCCTCTCGTAGACATCGTCCACCTGGAGGGTACGGGAGAAGGGCTCATGGAAGCGACCTTCGAGAACCCGACAAGACCTCGCAAGCAAAAGGTCAACTATCATGTCGAGGAGGATTCCATGAGACTGGATGAGGATTCCTCGTCCCGGGATCTCGTCTTCAGTACGATGACCCCTGAGGGTCTCACGATCAAACAGACATTCCGAATACATGCGGACAAGTACCCCATTGACCTGACAGTCGATCTGACGAATACAAGCGGAAACCGGGCCGATGGGAGCTTCGCGGCCTACCTCAAAAACACGCCCCCCCCAAAAAGCAAGAGCTATTATGCCTTTCTGGGTCTTGCCCTTCTCCTGGACGGCGAGTTGGAGGAAATCCCGACCAAGAAAATGGACAAGAGTGAACCACTTACGGGTCGCATCGAATGGATGGCTTACGAAGACGGCCATTTCATGGCTGCGCTCATCCCTGAAAACCAGGAGACGGGACGGTTTACGGCAAAAATTCTTTCGTCCGGCGTTGTCAAGGGAACCTATTTCTCCCCCGCCGTGACGCTTGAAGATCAGGAACGGATCTCCTCCCGTTTCACTCTTTACATGGGGCCCCGGGATCTTACCGTTCTCAACTCCCTGGAGAGAAACCTCGACCGTGCGATCAATTTCGGGTGGACGGATGTCATCGCCAAACCCCTTCTCCACGCGCTCCGTTTTTTCTATAAATATGTAGGCAATTACGGTCTGGCCATCATTATACTCACGGTTCTGATCAAGATTCTGTTTTGGCCCCTGACCCATAAGAGCTATAAATCCATGAAGGAAATGCAGAAATTGCAACCCTACATGGCCAAACTGCGGGAAAAATACAAAGACAACAAAGAACAGCTGAACAAAGAATTGATGTCCCTGTACAAGACCTACAAGGTGAATCCGGTCGGCGGGTGTCTCCCCATGGTTATCCAGATCCCCGTTTTTTTCGCCCTATTTAGGATTCTCGGCAACTCCATTGAGTTGCGCCACGCCCCTTTCATCCTGTGGATCAACGACCTGTCGGCACCCGATCGGCTTTTTGCCTTTTCGTTCAAAATTCCATTTATGTCGCCCCCTTACGGTATCCCTATCCTGACGCTCCTGATGGGAGCCTCAATGCTTATTCAACAAAAGATGACCCCCACGCCGGGTGATCCGACTCAGGCCAAGATCATGATGTTTCTGCCTGTTGTTTTCACGGTTATGTTCATCAATTTCCCTTCCGGCCTGGTGCTGTATTGGCTTGTCAATAACATCCTATCCATAGGCCAACAGTACCGCATCATTAAAAGCTCAGTATAACGATTGGAGGACAAACATGGAAACCTATGAATTTGAAGGGAAGACCACTGAAGAAGCCATTCAGGCCGCTTCCCGAGAGCTGAATCTTCCCGTTGAAGAACTCAATATTGATATTATCGAACCCGGTTCTGCTGGCATTTTTGGTTTAGTCGGAGGCAAGAAAGCCAAAATCAAGGTTACCTTCAGTGTGTTATCAAAAACCGAGGAACAAGAAATACAAGACCTGGCTGATATAGGAAAACTGACGGGTCTGGGAGAAAGAGGAGAGGAGAAGAAAGAAGAGGAGGGAGAAGAAGGAGAAACGACACCCGAAGAAGACGAAACCGTTGCCGTCGCCAAAGAGACCCTCGAAAAGATCCTCTCGCTGATCCCCATTGAAACGACGATAACAGCGGAACAAAGAGATGGCAAGGTCACCCTCAATATCCAGGGCGATAAATCCGGCCTGTTGATCGGACGAAAGGGAAAGACCCTGGATGCTTTGCAGTTTATTGTAAATAAAATCGTCAACAAGGCCATGGAAAAAAAAGTAAACGTGGTCGTCGACTCGGAAGACTACAGAAAGCGACGTGAGGATTCACTGATCCAGCTGGCACTCAAAATGGGAGACAAGGCAAAACGGATCAGAAAACCGGTCACTACCAGCCCCATGAATCCCCATGACCGACGCATCGTCCATCTGACGCTCAAGGAGGACGGGCGCCTGGACACCAGAAGTCGAGGGGAAGGCCTTCTGAAAAAGGTGGTCATTATCCCCAAGCGCTAGGAATCTTCATGTTGCGGCGAGATGGGTGGCGGGAACCGGATCTGAGGCGGCCCAACCCGCTCCCTGTCACCCCAATCACGTACCCCCGCACCCCTCCACCCTTCGCCTTGCCTCTGACGGGACATAACCCTTGACTCATGAACCAGATAACCGACACCCAGCTACTTGATGACACCATCGCCGCCGTGGCCACGCCTATCGGCCAGGCTGGCATTGGCATCCTGCGCATCAGCGGACCCCGTGCCGGTGAGATTGCGGGGAAAATTTTCAGGCCCTTGAAGCGGACCGAGGGACTTTACAGCCACCGTCTTTATTTGGGTCACCTGGTCGATCCCGCCACCGCGACCGTCATCGATGAGGTCCTTGTCTCTTTCATGAAGGCTCCCCATTCCTATACCCGCGAGGATGTCCTTGAGATCAATTCCCACAGCGGCTATCTTCTATTGTCAAAAATACTCGGTATCGTGATCAGGGAAGGCGCCCGGATCGCCAAACCGGGTGAATTCACTTTCAGAG
>CAYNYM010000454.1:0-3507 GCA_964401325.1 uncultured Desulfobacteraceae bacterium
CTTTCCCCTTTTTATGATGGAAAGTTACTCAAAAAGGTGCTAGTAAAGAATTCTGGCCCTAGAGGGCCAGGCTTTGGTTGCACCCCATAGGGGTGAAGCCTGCATTGCAGGTTTACATGACAACCGGAATGATGGAATCTTGGATTATTGTGGTGGTGAAAAACAAAGCGTATTTGCTCTCAGGCAAAAGGAATTCTTTATTCCAATACTCAAATCCCGGTGAAGACGGGGTCTTCGGCTTTCCAGTATTCGCGATCAATCTGCGCCGGCAGAGCCATCTGCCTCTGACCTGGCCCTAAGGACCAGGTTTTCCATGTTAAAATAACCGGGGCTATGCTTTAGCCCTAACGTAATTTTTATGCATCCCATGCCCTCTCAGAGAGTTTGGGATATTTTAGTCTATTCAGTGGAGTGATAAGCTATGGACAGAGTGCCAATCACCAGAAAAGGTCTCGAAAAAGTAAAAGAGGAATTAACGCACCTCGAGCGCGTGGAGAGACCCGAAAACATCAGGGCCATCGAAGAGGCGAGAGCCCACGGTGATCTCAGCGAAAACGCTGAGTATCATGCCGCCAAAGAAAAACAATCCTTTCTTGAGGGAAGGATCAACGAACTTCGAGCGGCGGTCGGCAACTGCGAGATCATTGAAGTGGAACAAGGGCCTTCCGACAGGGTCGTATTCGGCAATACAGTTCTCCTCTACGACCTCCAATCGGAGGAAGAGGTCTCTTACCAACTCCTCGGCCCTTATGAATCCGCGCCTGAAAAGGGCAGAATTTCCGTTACATCCCCCCTCGGGCAGGCACTGATCGGCAAGACCGCCGGCGACGAAATTACCGTGAAAGCGCCCGGGGGCACCCAGGAATTCGAAATAGTTGAAATCACTTAGGAGGCGCCTTGGAGGTTATCCAGGCCGATAAGGCCGTAACCATCAGCTATGTGATGCAGACCCGCCTTCCGGACGGAACGAGAAAGGATCGCCCCAAAGAGACCTTCCGGTTTATTTTCGGGGTGGAACGCCAGGTGCCCTCTCTGGAGAAGGCCCTCGAAGGCCACCCCGTCGGCCGGGCCCTCAGGATCGACATCCCTTCCTCTGAAATCTACGGAGACCATGATCCGTCACTCATCAGGGAATTGCCCAAGAAAGGCCTGATAAAACAACGGCTCAGGGAAGGACGGTTCTACCGTCAGATGAAAATGGGCAGCCTCGTCTCCTTCAAGGTCCTCGAAGTGAGGGAAAAGACAGTACTCGCCGATTTCAACAGGCCCCTGGCCGGTATAACGGCTTCAATGGATCTGGAAATCGTGGAAATACGAGATGCGACAAAAAAAGAAATCGACAGCGCTATTGAGGCACAGGTGAAAAAAAGCATCGGCTGTGGATAGATGAGGATCACCCATGACATTCCGAATATTCCTGCACGGACTTGAAAGCACCAATCAGGGGACCAAAGCCGTATTTTTTAGGGATCACTACCCCGAAATGGCCACCCCCAATTTCCAGGGAGACCTTCAGCAAAGGATGGAGGCCCTCAATCAATGGGCGGAGGGTAAAGGGAATATCCGGATCGTAGGATCCAGTTTCGGCGGCCTCATGGGTACCGTCTTCACGATGCAAAACGAACACCTGGTAGACAAACTCATCCTCTTGGCTCCGGCCATCAATTTTTTGGAAAAATCGGGGTATCCGGAGAAGCCTCTTACTGTTCCGGTGTGGGTGTATCACGGAACCGATGACCAGGTCATTGCACTGAAAGACGTGGAAACTGTGGCCAAACGATGTTTTACAAACCTCACCTTCAACACGGTTGATGACGACCATTTTCTCCACAACACCTTCAAAACCATTGACTGGGACAGACTCCTGTTCGATTGACCGCCGCCCTCAAGGCCTTCCCGCTTTTTCCCCGACCGCCTTTTGACGATCTCATAAGACAATAGAAGGCAGGCCTTTTTTCATAAAAAAATGGCCGGCTGGCGCCGGCCATTCTATTATTCAAAACATGCCACAAGAAAAACGCTATTCCATGACATGGTCATTACCTCATGAGATTTGGCAGAAAGAGTGCAATCTGCGGAAAAGGAATCAGGATCAGGGAGCATACGATCAAGGCGATCAAGAATGGCACCGCTCCCTTGAAGATGGTCTGCAGAGGCACTTCCCTTGCCACCCCGCTGACGATATAGACGTTCACGCCCACCGGAGGGGTAATGACACCCATCTGAGTGACCAGCACGATAATCACACCGAACCAGATGGGATCGTAACCCATCTGGGTCACCACCGGATAGAATATGGGGATCGTGAGAAGGATCAGGCCCAAGGCATCGATAAACATCCCTCCGATCAGATAGATGAGGATAATGAAGGCCATGATGATGGCATGAGGGAGGGGAAGCTCGCCCACCCAGGTCGCCACCGCATAGGGGATCCTCGTGATGGCCAGGAAATGGCCGTACATGGTGGCACCCGCAACGATCACCATAACCATGCATGAGATTCGGGCACTCTCCAGGGCGGCCTGGACCATCTGTTTGAAATTCAGTCGTCTTCGAACAAAACCCAGAACAATGGCCCCTCCGGCCCCTACGGCGCCCGCTTCGGTCGGCGTAAAGAAGCCCAAGAAGAGCCCACCCATAACAAGAATGAACAGGATCAAGGTATCCAGGACCCCGCCCAGGGATATAATTTTTTCTTTGAAGCTGGTCTTGGGCCCTCTGGGTGCAATTTCCGGTTTGATTTTGACCCACACATAAATGGCAAGACCAAAGAGGATGGTGAGCAATATACCGGGCACGACACCTGCGATGAAGAGCCTTCCGATAGACTGCTCGGTAAGAATCCCATAGATAATAAAGATCACGCTTGGGGGAATCAAGATCCCCAGACTCCCGCCCGCAGCCACGGTGCCCGTACCCAGGACCATCCCGTATTTATACCTTTTCATTTCCGGCAGGGCCACTGTGGCCATGGTGGCCGCTGCGGCATTGGTAGAACCGCAGATGGCGGCAAAAAGCGCGCATGCCACGACCGTGGCCATGGCAAGGCCGCCGGCAAAATGCCCGATAAATTTATAGGCCGTATCAAAGAGGCGGCCGCTGATGCCGGCATGAAAGGTAACCTGTCCCATGAGCATGAACAGAGGCACCACTGTGAGGCTGTAACTGCCGAAGATATCGTAGAAATCCTTGGCCAGCATCCTCAGGCCGCCTTCCCAGGTTACGACATAGGAAAATCCGACGACCCCCAAAAGGGCCATCACAAAACCCACGGGCATGCGCGAGAAAAGCACAACAATAAGAACAGCCAATCCGATCAAGCCCACTGTCATTGGATCCATTCCATTCCCTCCTTACGCGGTTGACTTCAACACGATAGATGTATCCAAGATTATTCCTCCCACATGTACCAGGCATCCGCTTTTCCTGAGATCACCATTAAAAAATCCACCGCAAGGACCAGGCAGACCACAAAGGCTGAAAAAGCCATGCCGTAAAGAATGGGGA
>CAYNYM010000455.1:0-3507 GCA_964401325.1 uncultured Desulfobacteraceae bacterium
GGTTCCGGCAAAAAAGGTGTCGGTAAAAGAAGCGCCCGGGCCCGCAGAAGCAATAGCCGACAGGAGTGAAAATGAAAACCTCAGGCGGGAGCTTCATCTCATGTCGCTCCTGCAGCGTGAGGGGCGACTCGTGGATTTTTTGCAGGAGGACCTGCAGGCCTATGAGGATGCCCAGATAGGCGCGGCCGTTCGCAGCATCCAGGAGAATTGTCAAAAGACCTTGCATCGCTATGTGGACCCCCGGGCGATCATCGACCGGGAGGAAGGGGAGGAGGTCTCGGTCCCTGAGGGATTCGACCCGAGCGTGATCAAGCTGAGCGGGAAGGTTTCCGGCAATCCTCCCTTCAAGGGCATCCTGCAGCACCGGGGCTGGCGGGCCGGGGAAAGGAACCTGCCCACCCTCTCAGGCACACTGGATCCGGACGTCATTTCGCCGGCAGAGGTCGAGATCCCGGAATAGTTCGAAAGAAGCGATTGTTCGATTCGATCGCCGTCGGCACCATCCCGGTTCCTGGGGGCCGGCGAAGCGAATGGGTTAGAAGCGCATCTGCATTCCTGATTAAATTTCCCGCCCATACATTGTGCAGCCTTTCGGGGAGCGGACCGTTTCCATGATTTATCGGCTCATGGGGGCCGGGTGGCGCGGGGATACAAGGAAACGAGGAGAGGCCATATGCGCTTGGTTTTTTTTGAAAATGAACGTCCTTGCCTGAATGCGTTTCAAGAGAGCCAAACCGTTACGAAAGGTCTTATTGTATGTCTGATCCCAGTTTTATCGTCGGTATTGATTTGGGGACCACCAACAGCGTGGTTGCCTACACGGAAATCACCACGGAGGAAAGGGATGATTACCCCATCCACACTTTCAGAATCCCGCAGCTCGTAGGGCCGGGGTCCCTGGGAGAACTGGAGGTCCTGCCCTCCTTTGTCCTGCTGCCCGGTCCTTATGACGTCCCGGAAGGCGGTCTCGCCTTGCCGTGGGATGCAAAATCGTCTCTGGCCGTCGGGGAGTACGCCCGCAGCCGCGGAAGCGAAATTCCCCACCGTTTGATCTCTTCCACCAAGTCCTGGCTCTGCCACACGGGAGTGGACCGAAAAAAGGCCATCCTTCCCTGGGAAGGGACGGAGGATCAACCCAGGCTCTCACCCGTCGAGGCGTCTGCGGCGGTACTGGAATATATCAAAGAGGCCTGGAACCATGTGATGGCCCGGTCCAATGCCGATTTTCGGCTTGAAAACCAGGAAGTCTTTCTGACCGTGCCCGCGTCGTTCGATGCGGTGGCCAGAAACCTGACCGTCGAGGCCGCGGAACTGGCCGGGCTGGACCATATCACCCTGCTCGAAGAACCCCAGGCCGCTTTCTATGCCTGGATAGATGCCGCGAAAGAAAGCTGGCGGGACCTGGTGAGGGTGGGAGATGTCATATTGGTCGTGGATGTGGGCGGCGGCACGAGCGATTTCAGCCTGATCAGGGTCTCAGAGGAGCGGGGGGAACTGGCCCTGGAGCGCATTGCCGTGGGTGAGCATCTCCTGGTCGGCGGGGATAATATGGACCTGACCCTGGCCTATGCCCTTGCCCGTCGCATGAGATCGGAAGGGAAGAAACTCAACGCCCAACAGATTCAAGGCCTGACCCATGGGTGCCGTTCGGCCAAGGAACATTTGCTGAAGGATGAATCGCTCGATGCCTACCCCGTGACGATCCTGGGGAGCGGCAGCAGCCTTATCGGCGGAACCCTCAAGACCGAACTGACCCGTCCGGAGATCGAAGAGGTCCTGACCAACGGCTTTTTCCCCGAATGTGATCGCAATGCCCGACCCGAGACGCAACGCCGCACGGGAATGCGGGAAATGGGCCTGGCCTATGCCTCGGATCCGGGCATCACGAGACACCTCGCCCACTTTCTCTTGCAGCAGCAATCCTCTGAAAACGTCCCCGTTGAGGTGAAACCGACCGCCGTGCTCTTTAACGGCGGTGTCATGAAGGCAGCGGCCCTGCGAGGCCGGGTAATCGATATCCTCGCCTCCTGGGCGCAGGGGGATGAGCCTGCCGCCGTAAGGGAAATCCGGAACCTGGACTTTGACACGGCCGTGGCCAGGGGTGCCGCATACTGCGGCCTGGCCCGTCGCGGCAGAGGTATTCGTATTCGGGGGGGCCTCGCCAGATCCTATTACATCGGCGTGGAGGCCGCCCTTCCGGCCGTACCGGGCATGCCCACGCCCATGAAGGCGTTGTGCGTGGCTCCCTTTGGTATGGAGGAGGGCACCGAGGCGGAAATTCCGCAAAAAGAATTCGGTCTGGTGGTCGGAGAACCCGTCAAGTTCAACTTTCTCGGGTCCCGCACCCGGCCGCAGGATCAAACCGGTATGGTGGTGGAGGACTGGGAAGGGGAAATAGAGGAAATCACGACCCTGGAGACCGAACTGGAAGGCGAGGAGGGGGCCCTGCTTCCCGTGACTTTGCAGGTGAGGGTAACGGAGGTGGGCACCCTTGAACTGTGGTGTGTGGCCGAAAGGGATCAAAGGTACAAGCTCGAATTCAATGTGCGGGAGAGAAACGGGGAGACGGGGGAATAAATAAAGACAAAAAAATTCTTATACTTTCATAATTTAAAAAACCTTTTCAGGGCCGGATGAACACCATGTCCTAGGGGCGTGGGTTTTTACCGAGCAGGTAGTAGATATGCCCGATCAACGTTATATTATCGGTATCGATCTCGGCACGACCAATTGCGCCGTCTCCTATGTGGACCTATCGAGGGACGAGAATGAACGGCCGAGTATCGAGATCTTCCCCGTGTCACAGTTAACCGGGCCGGGGGAGGTTTCCGGGCTCGAACTCCTTCCCTCTTTTCTCTACCTGGCGGGAGAACACGAAATCGCCGCGGAAGCCCTGCTCCTGCCCTGGGCGACCAATGACCGGAACCTGGTGGGCGCCTTTGCCCGGGACCAGGGTGCCGGTGTGCCAGGGAGAATGGTCTCTTCCGCAAAGAGCTGGCTCTGTCACGGAAGGGTCGACAGAAGAGGCCCCATTCTGCCTTGGGGTGCCGATGAAGATCAACCCGGAATTTCACCCGTGGCGGCCACGGCCGCCTATCTGAGGCACATCAAGAATGCCTGGAACCACAGCCGGGCCGGGGAAGAGGAGGATGCACTGGAAAGACAGCGGGTGGTCATTACCGTGCCGGCTTCCTTTGATGAGGTGGCCCGCGATCTGACCCTCGAGGCGGCCCGTCAGGCCGGGATCAAGGGGGTAACCCTGGTGGAGGAACCCCTGGCTGCCTTCTACACCTGGTTGTCTCTGCACGAAGGGGCCTGGGACGAGTTGATTCGTCCCGGTGCCCTGGTCCTGGTCTGCGATGTGGGAGGCGGCACCACGGATTTTACCCTTATCGCCGTTGGAGAGAAAAAGGGCAGGCCCGCGCTGGAGCGGATTGCGGTCGGTGACCATCTCATCCTCGGAGGTGACAATATGGATCTGGCCCTGGCCCGGCGCCTGGTGCCGCA
>CAYNYM010000456.1:0-3503 GCA_964401325.1 uncultured Desulfobacteraceae bacterium
CATCGCCATCAAGAAAAGGGACGGCGCCATTACCTACAACCCCCGCGGGAATGAACGAAAGGACATAAGCGGATACATTCACGGCAGGGACTCTGTGCTGCAATGCACCTTTTTTCATCGAACAGAGGGATTTCTTCATAATGGGAAATCATTTTAGCGGCCATCAAGGGAAATCTTAGAAAACCGCGTCGCGTCACCTTTTCCTTTCGGGCCCCCATGACCTCTTTGACCCCTGTGGGCTTCACTCTGAGTGCCATCTCAAAGGCCGCATGCATTTTTTCTATGTGTGCCTTGATGATCAGTCTCGCTAACTCCGTGGTCTTTTCGGGAGATGGCGGGTCTGGATCGAGAGCGCCGAGGAGATCGACAAATTCGCAAAGGAAAAAAGGGATCTTCGTCCTCTCGAGGGTGTCTTTGAAGAAATCGATATATTTTTTCGTGCTGCAACCTGCAATGACAAGGCCTTTTGAACGCCTTCTTTTCAGGGGATCAGGATCACGACACAGATCGTCCTCCACATCGACATAGGCAACGCCTTCGATTTCGGAGAGATAGTTTTTCAGCGCCCCCAGGTCGAATCGTTGAGCGAGCCTGCCTCGGCATCGGCACAGGATAACGCCGATATCCCCTTCGGCCTTCATTGCAGATCCCTGCAGAGGGAGTCGATATAACCGGTGTCATGCAGGACAAAGTCTTCGGTCAGAGCGGCCAGGGCTTTAAAAAACGATACACCGGCATTTTCCTTGAGACGATCACAGAAAGCCGGCACCCACTGTTGAAGATGGTTCCTGCAAAATCTCTGTTGACCCATTATGTATTTTTCAAAGTCTATGTCTTCATTCTCACGCGCCTCTCCCTCTTTATAGGAGAGAAAATGCATAAATTCCAGCTCCATCATAATATGATCCGGGGGTTCGATGGATGTAGGCGAGGCGTCGAGGCCGAATTCATTATAGAAATTCTCCACAGACAACTTCACCTTGCCGGGATTGCTTTTTTCCAGTTCGGTATAAGAAGATTCGAACATGGGGCAGGGGGGGCGGTAATCGAATAATCGCACATATTCCGCCTGCAGGTCTGAAAGGAGAAGGCCCTCCATGTCATCGAAAAGACTGTGAATGTTTTGCTTAGAAGCAAAATGCCCCTGGTCGGCCAAGGCCTCGAAGGCCCCTATGACTTCCTGATCCCTTGCCTTAAGCTCATCCAGGGATGATTGTTCAGGGTAACGATACCATGACGCAAACTCTCTGTAAGCCGTGCTCCTGTGAAATGAATTTATTGTTTTCAATAGAATACCTCCTTGAGAGACGTTCGAGGGTATTGAGGTTGTAGGGTTCAAGGTTCGGGGTTCAGGGTTTTGAATAAATCGAAGAACAACGCTCACAACATAAGTCACTTTTCTCCGCTGTCTCGTTTTTTTTCGGGGCTGTCAACCCTGAACCCTTGAACCCATGAACCCTGAACCTGATCATTACAATTCTTCCGCTTCATGTAAGGGGATCCTGACCCCGGGGTCGGGGAACGGGATCCCTTCGGCCTATCCGTGTTTGAATCCCCCGAGTCCCGCGATTTTGGAAAGCCCGTTCATGTTGCCGTAAAAAACTTTGGGCTTGGTTCCAAATTCAGGGGAGAGAGGCCTTGCCTTTGTTTTGCGAATCATTTTTGAGACCTCACTCTTCGGGTCATCAAGATCCCCAAAGATGATAGCCTTCCCGATGCACCGCTCCACGCACCAGGGTTGCTTTCCCTCGGCGATCCTGTCCGCGCAGAAGTCACATCCGTCCGCAATCCCCTTATCCTCGTTGATATATCGCGCGTGATAGGGACAGGCCTCCACGCAGGCCTCACACCCGATACATTTCTTGGGATCATAGGCGATGAGACCGTTTTCCTGTTTGGTCAAGGCATTTTCAGGGCAAACCGCGACGCAGGCCGGATTTTCGCACTGCATGCAATGGACCGGAAGAAAATGCCTTCGGACATTCGGATAGGTGCCGATCTCCGGTTCAATAAACCGGAATCTGGAATAACTTTTTCCACTTTCAAACTGGTTGGGAATATCGTGCATGACCTTGCAGACCACGTAACAGGTCCTGCATCGGACGCATTTTTCAAGATCAATGGCCATTCCGTATCTAGACATCGTATTACCCTCCAATCCTTGTCACTTTAACAATGCTGTAGTTTTTGCCGCAGCCGCCCGCGTAGGGTTCGATGCTGAGCGGGACAAAGGCGCTGTGAAGGACCCCGTCCTTGACCTTCGGGATCATGAGTTCCGACCGGTGGCCGGCCGCGAAATGGGTCCATGCCGTGTCGGGATGGAGCGCCTCCGTGAGGTGGACAAGGACCGTTTGTTTGTACCCGAGCACCGAATCATCGGCCACGCAGGGATCATCCCGTTTTGTGGGTCCTATGCACTCGATCTGTACGGTATCGCCCTCTTTCAGGCCAAGGACCCGGGCCCTTTCGGCATTCAGATAGAGCGGGGTGTAGGGACATCCTCCCTCTATGCCGTCGTCCATGAGGACACGGTTGTTCTGAGTGGCGTTCTTCTGATGCCAGCTCGCCTTGCCGCTCACCAGATAGAATTCATCCCCGGCCTTGGGTTCGGCAATGGGGATATGGATGGGAAGGGGATAGACGAAGCGGTTTTTGTGCCAGCGGGATTTCCCGTTGTGGAAGCATTCCTCCGAGAGTTCATTGGAATACAACTCGAAACGACCGCTCCGCGTCTTGATGGGTTTGGCCGTCATATCATATTTCAGGTCATAACTTTCAACGTATGGCCCGTTTTTCACAATATGTCTGGAGTCCACCGGAACCTTGGCCTTTTTCAGTATCCTGTCCCACCAGCCGTACTGGTGATCCTCTTTTTCAAAATAGGCACCGAGTCCCATCTTTTTACCGACCTCCGTAAGGAACCAGCTCACAGGCTTGGATTCCCCTTCCGGCGGAATGGCGGCCGATCTCATGAGGGCCATGGCGTGTTCCTTCCCGTCCTGCGCGAGGCTGGTGAAAGTATACAAATGGTTTCTTTCCACATAGGAGGCCTCGGGGAGCACATAATCGGCCAGTTCCACAAATTCCTTGGGAACCTGCTCGCCCACCACGATGAGGTCCAGCTTGTGAATACAGTCATAGACCATGGCCGTGTCCACCTGGGTAATGGCCGAATTCTCGGCCGTGGAAAAGAGGGCCTTGACCCTGCCCTCTTTGATGGCATCGAAGTGCTCCCAGGGCAGGGCCTGGGTGGCGGGATGAAATTCCTTCGGGCTGGTATAGCAGGGTGCCTTGTCCAGCTCTTCGATGGACATCTTGTTCCCCCAGGGCGCTGGGACGACCTTTAGATCGGGTCTTGGATATTCGGGGACCTCCGGGGGTTCGGGCCATCCGGATCCGCCCTTGAAACCGTGTTTGGGGAAATACCAACCCCCGGGCTTTTCGAAGTTTCCGAGGAGCATGTTGACCGCGCTGTAGGTCCTCAGGACCTGGAACCAGTTGGA
>CAYNYM010000457.1:0-3495 GCA_964401325.1 uncultured Desulfobacteraceae bacterium
TGATAATAAGACGGGGACCCACGAGATCCGTCGCCCCCCCCGCGGCGGCGTGGTTTGGATCAACTCACTAGAATAAAGTCGATTACCGGGTTGCGTCGCTCCCCCTGCGGGAGCGTGGATTGAAACAATCTCACTCCGACGCTGTTGGGTGATTTTGGTGGTCGCTCCCCCTGCGGGAGCGTGGATCGAAACCTTGAATTTTGTTCCAAAATTCAAGACGATTCGCTGGCGCGAATGGCAACCGTAAGGCATGGTTTGCGGGTCAAGTGCCCTTTTAAGCTTTGCGAGAAAAGCACAGAAGAAAAATGGAAATCAGGTTCCTCTCACGCAGCCGCCCATTCGACCCGGAACCGTTGAACAGAAGAAAGGTCGCTTCCTTCATGCTCTTCACGATCTTCATGGTGAAAATTGTTTGCGAACCGAGTGAGACGGGGAAAGTTTTTGGGTGGTTTGCTGGAGTCGAACTAATCCAACTCTTTGAAATGCTGAATAAATGATACGAAAATCGCCTTGATTTGCGGCTTAGAACGCTGTTTTTGTGAGGTAAATGGGCACTCTAAGGAAAGTCCGGCATTGAGTTGTGTGTAAGGGAATAGTCTGGATGTTGCACTGCCGGATTTGGCACTGAACGGGATTTGGCAGCAGAGGAGCGAGCTTGGAAGTCGCGATATATAAAATTTGTGAGAAATTTTATGAGGGCTTTTTTAATGAAATATCATTTGAACGGATGGTATTTTTTGAATGGCGGGTTAAACGATAATAGTATGACTTGACTTATTAAATTATCGGTTTAAAATGTAACTATGATTTATCGAAACCTGTATGATGACCTTAAAAAACACATCCTTAAAAAGGAAATCAGCCTGATCGTCGGCCCAAGGCAGGCCGGTAAGACCACGCTGATGCTTCTGCTCAGAGATTATCTCGTCAAGAAGGGTGAGCCCACCCTGTTCATGAGTCTTGATTTTGAATCTGATCAACCGTTTTTCATGTCCCAGAGCAGCCTGTTGCGGAAGATCGAACTGGAACTGGGCAGGAAAAAAGGATTTGTTTTTATTGATGAGATTCAGAGGAAAGAAGATGCGGGACTCTTTCTTAAAGGGTTGTACGACATGGATCTGCCGTACAAGTTCATCGTATCCGGTTCAGGGAGTCTCGAGTTGAAAGAAAAGATCCATGAATCTTTGGCAGGGAGGAAAAGGGTCTTTCAACTGAACACCGTGTCTTTCGAGGAATTCGTTCATTTCAAAACAGACTATCGATATCGGGATTCTCTGCCGAACTTTTTTGCTATAGAGGCGCGCAGGACCAGGGAATTGCTGGATCAATACATGAACTTCGGCGGCTATCCGCGTGTCGTGCTGGAAGAGGAACTGAAGGAGAAAGCGAGAATCATCGATGAAATCTATCGCAGTTATCTTGAAAGGGATGTTTCCTATCTACTGAGAGTCGAAAAAACAGAAGCGTTTAGTTCCATGATCAAAGTGCTGGCTTCCCAGACAGGAAGAATAATCAATTACTCGGAGCTTTCTTCCACTTTGGGCATTTCCGTTCAAACGGTTAAGAATTATCTGTGGTATGCCGAGAAGACCTTCATCATTCAAAGAACCACGCCCTATTTCCGGAACGTGCGAAAAGAGATCACCAAGGCGCCGGTAGTCTATTTCCACGATTTAGGGCTCAGAAACTATTCTCTGGGACTGTTCGGCAATTTCAACGCCTCCAGGGATGCCGGCTTTGTCTTTCAAAATCTCGTATGGGCCTTTCTCCAGGAAAGGTACCTCTTTAGCCCGGAGGAGATTCATTTCTGGAGAACAACGGACAAGGCCGAAGTGGATTTTGTTGTTGCCCTGGGGCCACGGATCATCCCGGTTGAGGTCAAATACAGGGAGTTGAAACGACCAGAAATCGGTCGATCCCTGAGGAGTTTCATCAAAAAGTACGAACCTGAAACGGCCTGGGTCATTAACTTGAGTTTTAGAGAAAGACTGAAAATAGCCCAAACCGATATCCTCTTCATACCTTTCTGGGATCTCGAAATGATGGAATGAGAAGGTGTTTTGGGGTGGAACCAATGCAACTATTTGAAATGCTAATGAAATGGTATTGCTAAGAGAAGGCGCGGGCTTGGCCTTTAAAGAAATGGGTCTTCTACTGTGAGACGGTCAATTTCGAAGCCGTGCCGTAAATCTTCTGAAAAGAGGCGGGTGCATCCAGCTGTCAAGGCGGCCTGGATAATCAGGGCATCCCGAAATTTATCTTTGCTATTTCTTTGGGCACCCCGGAATGAAACCATCCCGGGGCCATAGCCGGTCATGTTACCCATACAACACAGCGAAGAGCCAGAAGAAATGTATGGTTTGACTTGCCAAATGAGAAGGGCGGCGGTTTCAGTTCCATCAAAAATTGTGGAAGCCGAGAAGGTTTTGGGCGCCCTGCTTCGATCAATGCGCGGATAGCGAAGGGTTCGGAAACGAATAGCCTTTAGCCTACAGCCTAAACAACCTGAACAGTTACTCTTTTTTTTCAACTCCGTGACCTCTAAGGGCCCAGCGGTGAAAAGGTGCGGCAAAGACAAGGTGAAAAATTTTACCAGGTGGTTTTTACGGGATACTGGAGGATGGCCTCGTCCGGTGTGAGCAGGACAAGACCATGTACGATACTCTGGCAGATCAGCAAGCGGTCAAAGGGGTCCCTGTGATATGGCGGAAGTCGTGTGAGGTAAAGGGTCGCCTCTTCTTCAAGGGGAAGGGGCTCAATATGGTGTTTTTCCCTTTGAACCGAAATGAAGGTCTGGGGCGGCTCAGGCAGGGGCAGGCTGCCGAGGCTGTGCTTGAGGGCTATCTCCCAGGGGGAAATTGCACTGAGAAAGACCTCATTTGACGGGTCAACGAACAGAGTGCGGGCATGATCCGAGAGTTCGGGGGCGTCGGAGATGATCCAGAGGAAGGTACAGGTGTCTAGCAGGATCTTCATTCGGTTTCGGCCTGAAAGGCGTCCAGGATTTCATCGGGAAGGGGTTCATGGAATTCCGCGGGAACCTGGAACCGCCCTTTTGCGAGGCCTACCGGACGAGGAGAGTCACTGCCTGCCGGCAGGGGACGTATTTCCGCAATGGGGATATTCCTTTTACAGAGAAGAATAGTCTCCCCGTTAGCAAGCCGTCGGAGGTATTTTGAAAGATGGGTTTTTGCTTCATGTATGTTGAGCCGAATCATGATTCGATATTAGACTAAAAAGTGAACTAAGTCAATCCTGCTTTTTGAGAATAAAGGGAAGATCGTCTCGCCCTTTTCCTGTGTCCGCGCAATCAAAGGCATGTGAACAGGGTCCGGCGTCAAGGGACCGTATCAAGGGCGGCAAAGGAAGGCTCGTGGAGTGGGATCAAGATATCGGCCGCATCCCGCACCTTGAGCAGGATATCATAGGCCTCGCAGGGATTGCAGACCGTGCCCGGGGGGATGACCTCCATTTCCATGGCCCGGATCTCCTTGG
>CAYNYM010000458.1:0-3465 GCA_964401325.1 uncultured Desulfobacteraceae bacterium
CCTGCGGTACCTCACAGCCTAAATGCCTACAGCCTATCTAGCTGAGTAGTTACCTGAATTTTACCTTGACATTCATAATTGGATCTTGTCTAATTTTTAATAGACTTAAATGAAGCCTCTCATATTTAAAAATTTTCCATAAGCATCTATCATCTTTACGGATTTTCATCAACCCTTTTCACAAATAAGGAGGATTCAAATGTCTGTAAAAATCTTGATTAGACGAAAGATTCCCAAGGACAAGGTAAATGAGATTGTCGTCTTGATGATGCGTTTGAGGATACTTGCATCAAAAGAACCAGGCTTTATTTCAGGGGAAACATTGAGAAGCATAACTGACCCGGAAAATTATATAGTTATTAGTACATGGCAAAGCATTGAAGACTGGAACATATGGCTTGCAAGTAAAGATAAGCAAATTGTGCAGGAAAAAATAGATAATATTCTGGGAACAGAGACTTCTTATGAAGCATATAATTATCCTGAAAAACGCCGTATTGACTGGCCTGAACTTTCAGAAGGGTTGATTATGATGGAAGACAATGAATAGGCATCATTTTGGAAGAGCAAAGAGAAGGTTGAGGCATACTGCTTCAAGCTTTCTCTCTTTGATTACTCATTGTGGGGGGACGTTCGCGCAGAATGTGCTTTAATCTTTTGTCTCGGTATTACATTTTGCAGGCAAGCCCAGGTTGCCCCGATTAGATGCCCCCGGGGTTTTACACCATGTGATGATCCGCGGTATGGCGAGGGGACATAGATTCTTAAACAATTCTGCTGGAACTTCCCCTTTTACGTGTTTTATCGGATTCACAGATAGACCGTTCTCAAAAAACAGACAAAAAAACTGTCAGACTATTTCTTACCGAAATATTTTTTCTGGCAATCTTCGCATAATCCGGAAATTTCGAATTCAAGTTTCATTGACACATCAGAGAATTTATCTGCTTTCCTACCACATGAGATACAGATTCCTTTGGTCATAGCCATGTTCTTACGAATGGTATAATCCTTGTCCGTTATAAGAATCATGAGTTCTTGTATCTTGCTCATTTTATCGTCCCGATAAGAATGTCTGGGGTAAGATGATTGCTCTGACCGACAAAAAATATATTCGATTTCGTAAAAAGTAATTTTAATAGCATTTTTTCTCAATTATTTGACCTGTCAGAAATGTCAGGTGGGAAATTCATCGGAATAAGCCGATATTTTTGTTGTTTGGGTAATGGCGGACAAAATGGGCAAGGTCACAAATCAAGCAACTTATTTTCGATGGCAATAGCCACCGCGTGGGTTCGGTTCATGGCATTGAGTTTCTTTATGATATTTGCCACATGGAAATTTATCGTCCGCTCGCTTCTATGGAGAATCTTGGAGATTTCCCATGAGGACTTCCCCTCTTTGAGCCATTTCAGTACTTCCAGTTCCGTTGGCGTCAATGAAGGCTTGTCTGTATTCAAAGATGAATGGAGGATTCTTTGAAGGACCTGAGAAAGGTGGGGGACCGCATATTTCAATATGATGCGAGTTCTCTCTTCATTGTCGATGTGTTTCCCTGAAAACGATAATGACGTGGCGTACCCTGAAGAAGGAAAGACTGAACCATAGGTCATGCCGTCCATCAGTCCGAAATCTCTGGCCTCCTGTGTGACGATATTTCCGGCATGCTCGGGGTATCGGTCTTCAGCATCCCGCCAGTTTTGAATTTCAAGGGTCTTGAAATAGGCTTGGGCGACCGAGTCTATCAGGTGGTAATTTTTTGAGAGGTATCGTTCCAAAAAGGCTTGGGGAAAATTAATATTTATGACAGAACCATGCGCATCATCATTGGTGAGGACATCAGAGACTTTCGCATAGCCGCAAAAGGCCACTTCAAATTCAAAGAGACTGTGCAATCTGGATACGAGACCCTTGAAAGAGTCCTCGTCCCTGCAATTCAATGCATCGGTGATCAGATCCAACAAAATTAGAAGGTCTTTCTTGGTCAGGCTCTTCATGAGATCCAGCGCAGATCGTTAAAGTGATTGATTTACAGGGCAATGAATTCACTCAATGAATAGACCGTTGTCGAATTTCTTGAAATTATGAGATATGTAAAAGGAGGTTAAATTTACAAAAAAAACTATTTCAATGACAAGAAAAATGTGGCGTTATAGATTTTGATATAGTGGACGATCTGAACGGTCAGGACGATGGTGAGTGACCTTTCAATTATCGCAAGGATTCTCGTGTATAAGAGACGGAAAACCTGACACTGGTCACCAAAATCAGGGCGAGGGGTCGGCATGATGAAGAAGGGTACCCATACTGATTTTGAAGGGGTGCGGTGCATAGAGAGATTCGAGTTTCGAAATCTGCATCCCAAGATCCTTCTTGGTACGGCCAGCGACCGGTATGCGGGCTGGCTAGGCCAAATCTACACCAGGGACCGGTACGAAGGGCAAATCACCCGCAGGAAAAAAACCGTGGGAGGGAAGTCTTTTGTGGAAGAAACCCTCCCGGTTGAGAGCGTGGAGGAATATTTCGAACATTTCCGAGTCCTTGAGATTGACTACACCTTTTATTCGCCCTTGCGGGACGGGGACGGAGAGCCAACCCGGAATTTTCATGTTCTCAAGAGATACCGCCGCCACATGAAGGAAAATGACCGCGTGGTTCTGAAGGTGCCCCAGATAATTTCAGCCCAGAAGGTGCGGCGTGGCGGGAAGTACGTTGAAAATAAAACTTACCTCGATGCGGAGATCTTCAGCAAAGGATTCTATGAACCGGCCGTAGAGATTTTGCATAACAACCTGAACGGAATGATATTTGAGCAGGAATACCAGCGGACGCAGGACCGGGTGCCGGTCAAAAAAATTGCCGGAGATCTCGATCGATTCTTTGAAGCCATTCCCCGTGATACCCACTACCACATCGAGCTTCGGACCCAAGCGTACCTGAGTTCGCCGGTCTTCGAGGTATTGGAAAAGCGCGGAGTGGGGCAGGTACTTTCTCACTGGACCTGGCTTCCGCCTCTCGGAAAGCAACAGGCCATGGCAGGCGGCAGGGTGTTTAACTCCGGAAGGCAACGGATCGTTCGTCTTATGACGCCGATAGGGATGCGGTATAAAGACGCTTACGCCAAGGCCCATCCCTTTGACAGGCCCGTTGAAGGAATGCTCCAACCGGAGATGATTCGGGAGGCAGCGGATCTCATGAGAGGGGGGATTAATGACAGCGTTGAAACCAGCATCCTTATCAACAACCGGGCCGGCGGCAATGCGCCCATCATTGCCCAGCGGGTGGCTGAACAGTTCTCTGTTTGAGGTTATGGGACGAATGTCGGCCTGATGGAAAAGGAGTCGCTTCTCATGGAGCTTGTTGCGGGCCTACAAGGTGAAATGGACCTGGTCGTTTCGACAAGGCATCTGGCGAGTGCCGTGGGCAACTTCGGATCGGATGTGCTGTCCACCCATGAGGTGGTCC
>CAYNYM010000459.1:0-3464 GCA_964401325.1 uncultured Desulfobacteraceae bacterium
CTGGAAGACAAACTCACCATCACATTCGTGGATCGCATATTGTTTGACTTCGGCAGGGCGACCATCTCTTCAGAGGGAAAGGCGATCCTCACGAGAGTCGGTAACATTTTGAAAACCATCAAGAACAGGAAGATTCGGGTCATCGGTCACACCGACGATATCCCCATCATGGAGGGTTACCGGTACAAGTTCCCTTCAAACTGGGAGCTTTCTTCGGCCCGTGCCGCTGCTGTGGTTCGCCTCTTCCAGGACGAAATCGGGTTGCCACCCGAAATCCTCGAGGCCGTGGGGCGCTCTTTTTATGATCCCATCGCCACCAATGAAACAGAGGAAGGTCGGGCCCAGAACAGGCGTGTGAACATCATTATTTCACACCGGGGAGAATAGCGCCGCTTAAGGGGTGGGTCATGCGAAGCGGTACCGACACTTCAGGTCACTTGTCACTTAAATCTCCCTCCCAAACCGGATGCTTTACTCCTCCTCCCTTTCCCTTCGCCAGATGGCACCGGCCCGGGTATCGATCACCTCGATTCCCATTCCCTTGAGCTCGTCCCGGATCCGGTCCGCTACGGCCCAGTCCTTATTCTTCCTGGCCTCTTCCCGGGTCTCTATGAGTTTCTCGACGGCCGGATCTTCTTCTGCCCGGTCCAGTTCCAGCACCCCCATGACCGAATCGATGCTTCGCAAGACCTCACTTATCTTTTTCTTGTCCTCAGGAACGAGACCGTGCCGGTCCATGATGCCATTGATCTTTCCCGTGAACTGAAAAAGGGCCGCAAGCCCCCGGGCAATGTTCAGATCGTCGTCCATGGATTGCGTGAAGGCCTGCCTCAGGTCGTAGACCAGTTGGTCCATGTCCGGATGGGGGGCGCCGCTGCGGCAAAGGTGGAGCTTGCGGACGAATTTATCCAGGTGGGACAGGGTGTTTTTCGCCGTGTCCAGCTTTGAAAAGGAAAAGGCCAGGGGTTTACGGTAGGGATGGCTGATCAAAAAATAGCGAATCTCACGCCCCGTATAGCCCTGCTTGAGTATGTTTTGTATGGTAAAGGCGGAATCCTCGAGGGTGCCCGAGGGCTTCTTTCCGTCAATCATGACGAGTTCGTTGTGTATCCAGTAGTGGGCGGGTATTTTCCCAGTAAGCGCCTGGCTGATGGCAATGTGGTTTTCATGATGGGGGAAAACAAGATCCACCCCGCTTGAATGAATGTCGTAGGTCTCCCCGAGATGCTTCATGGCCATGGCCGGGCACTCCAGGTGCCAACTGGGCCTCACGTTGCCCCAGCGGGTCTGAAAGAAAATACCCGTTTTCAACTCGCTCAGGGTGGCTCTTTTAAGGAGGGTAAAGTCCCTGGGGTTTTCCTTTTCATACTGCTCCAGATCAACGGTCTTCCCAATACGGATCTTGTCGAGATCGATCCGGGAAAGTTTGCCGTAATTTTTGAAACGGGATATGTCGAAATACACGGATCGAAATTTTTCATAGGCGTACCCCTTTTCGAGGAGACGCTGGGTCAGTTGAATCATGTCATCCACGTATTCGCTTGCCTTGAGATACCGGGTGGCCTTCTTGATATTCAGGATGTCCAAATCCTTCAAAAATTCCTGATAGAAATTTTCCGTGAACTCAACGAGCGATAGACCCGCCTTTTCCGCCCCGGTAATGGTCCGGTCATCCAGGTCCGTGACATTCATGATGAGGGTCACATCGTAACCCTTATATTCCAGATAACGCCTGATCAGGTCCGCGAATACCAGTCGACGGGACTGACCGATATGAATGAGCTGGCTGAGGGTCGGACCGCAGGCATACATGCCGACCCGTTTTTCTTCAATGGGTATAAATTCTTCTTTTTTCCGCGTGAGTGTATTGTAGAGGAGCAATCCGGATTTTTTCTTGTCGACAAAAAGCGACGTGCTTAAATACCTCTCTCCCCCGTCCGGAAGGATGACCACAATCCTGCCCTGTTCCATTTCAGCCGCCAGTTTCAGGGCACCGGCCACAGCGGCCCCGGAACTCATTCCCGCAAAAATGCCCTCTTTTCGAGCTAGTGCCCTGGCCATGCGAAAGGCCTCATCGTCTTCGATGTTGATGACCTGGTGGGCAAGACTCTTATTGTAGATGCCCGGGCGGTAGGATTCCTTCATGTTTTTGAGCCCCTGGATCTTGTGCCCCAGGTAGGGCTCCACGCCCACCACCCGGACCTTCGGGTCCAGTTCCCTGAATCGTCTCGATAACCCCATGAGCGTGCCGCTCGTACCAATGGTGGCAACGACGGCCTCCAGTTTTCCCTCGGTTTGTTCCCATATTTCCATCGAGGTGTGGCGATAGTGGGCCATCCAGTTGGACTCATTGTTGAACTGATCCGCCAGCCAGTATCTGTCCGGGTCTTCTCGCATGAGCTGGTAGACGTATTCTATTGCACCGTCCGTAGACAGGTGGGCGGGGGTAAATTTCAGCTCCGCCCCCATGGCCTGCAAAATCTTCTTTCTCTCTTCGCTGACGGCCTCGGACATGACCAGGAGGATGCGGTAGCCTTTGACGGCGGCAACCAGGGAAAGACCAATGCCCGTGTTTCCGCTGGTGGCCTCCAGGATGATCTTGTCGTGCGTCAGTTCCCCCGTTTCCTCGGCATCCTCGATCATGCCCAGGGCGGCTCGATCCTTGATGGACCCACCGGGATTGAAGAATTCCAGCTTTGCCAGGATCTCGATGTTATTATTGGGGGCCAGCGCCTTCAGGGGCACCAGGGGCGTCCCTCCTATCTGGTCCAGTATGTTCATGTGTCTATGTTCCATGGGGCCTGTCTCCGGGGCAGTATCGTGAGATTCCTGTGCCGGGAATGGATGCTTATTTAAAATTTGCAAGATTCGGGTATCAAGAGATTCGTATGAGATGAGCCTTTTGAAAAAACGAAGGTCCTCAGCCATGATTCAAACATAGCTGAATGCGTTTCAAAAAGCTAACCATTTACAAAGATTCGAAAAAGTATAATATCAGAAGGGTATTTGCAACAGGGAAATAACGGACGGCGTGTGCACGACCGGTTTGAAACAGGCGCTTTGTCTCCCCTGGTGTGGCGTTTGCCCCAAGGGTATTGATTTGCGGCGTGTTTTTGGCACAGTTTTTTTTGGCCATGCCCTTGACATTTCGATCCCAGTAGTTAATTTTCCACAGATTCAGAACAGAATTTGAAAGGCCTTGAATCATACTCGTAAAGCCGCCTTTCAAGGCCTTAGAATAATAAAGTCCTTACCGAAAGAAGAGACCCTGAAACCGTTTGCGTCATGCAATCGGTTTCGACATTCTAGCCGTTATCAGGTAAGGCAAAAATGTTCACTTCAACTTTGATAAGGGGAGGATATTTCGAAAATGAAAGTCAGACCATTGCAAGATCGAGTTATTGTCAAGAGAGTGGAAGAGGAAGAAACGACCAAAGGTGGTATCATCATCCCTGACACCGCAA
>CAYNYM010000460.1:0-3456 GCA_964401325.1 uncultured Desulfobacteraceae bacterium
CGCAGGCGAGGGTCTCATCTTCAACGCCCCGCTCATAGGTCCGGAGTTCAATCAGATCAGGGCCAAGGACCCTCATGAAATTGACGTTCGTCCCCTGGGGCGAGAAGAGAGGATGGTACCGGATCTTTTTCCCCTGCCCCACTACGGGATGATCCCCCGGGTCTTCCACCTGGACGACGACGTGGGGCACGCCCGTGTTGATGAAGTCCGCATGGACCCAGCCCGGTTCACGGGCAAGGTCGATGTCTTTTCGATAGTCGGAAGGATCCGGCATCAAGACCTTGACGATTCTTCCCCTAACCTGGGCTGAAACCGGCCCCACAAGGGTCTCAAAGGTCATCCCGGCCCCGGCGATGCCCTGTAAATAGGCGAAACGGGCGACACAACGGGCCCCGTTACCGCACATTTCCGCCTCTCCGCCATCGGCGTTAAAAAACCGCCAGCCAAAATCACAGCGATCGGACTTGACCACGGCGATGAGCCCGTCCGCCCCCACCGACTCCCTTCGCCGGCAAGTCCTTGCAGCCAGGGGTCCCAACTCCTCCTCGGCAACCCGCCCTTCCCTGTTGTCTATCAGGATGAAGTCATTCCCGCTGCCGCTCATCTTCCAGAATTCGATGGGTTCGTCAGCCATTTGGTTCTTGATTCCAGTCATAATCATTGGTCGTATCCATCCTGAAATCAGAGATTTCAGGTAGTAGCGGTGTAACTGTTCAGGTTGTTTAGGCTGTAGGCTAAAGGCTATTAGTTTCCGAACCCTTCGCTATCCGCGCATTGATCGAAGCAGGGCGCTCAAAACCTTCTCGGCTTATACAATACATTTCTTCTTTGGGGAATTCCCTGGTTGCCCGATATGTGATCACGCATGTTCCCTTCCTGCGGTACCTCACGGCCTAAATGCCTACTGCCTATCTAGCTGAGTAGTTACTTGAAAAGAGACTGCCATGACCAAGGGCTTTAATTTTTCAAAACCACTGAACAAATACCCTGTTTGCCGTTTCAAGTCACCTTAGATGATGTTCACCGTTCAACTGTCATCCAAGAAATTCCGGAATCCGCTCCCCCCTCACCAGGTCCTCATAGGTCTCCCTGACCCGAATGACCTGATACCTGTCGTCCCTGACCATCACTTCAGCGGCCTTGGGGCGGGAATTGTAATTGGAAGACATACTGAAACCATAGGCCCCGGCACTCATGACGGCCATGAGTTCCCCGGGCTCAAAGGACTCCACCTCCCTGTCCCTGGCAAGGAAGTCCCCGGTCTCGCATATGGGCCCCACGATATCGGCTGTTACCCTTTCGCGACGGGCGACCTTGACGGGCTGGACGCCGTGGTAGGAACCGTACAAACTCGGCCGAATCAGGTCGTTCATGGCCGCATCCACGATGATAAACCGTTTACCCTCGCCCTTTTTGGTGTACAAGACTTTCGTTACCAGGATCCCCGCATTGCCCATGATGACGCGACCCGGCTCAAGGATCAGGATCCGCCCGTCCATGTCTATTTCGTTTTTGACGGCCCCGGCATATTCCTTCGGGTGAGGAGGGGTCTCTCTGTCATAGGTAATGCCCAGTCCCCCGCCCAGGTCCAGGTAATCGATTTGGATACCGGCATCCTTCAGTTTTGCCATGAGATCCTTGATCCGACCCAGGGCATCCACAAAGGGACCGACCTCCGTCAACTGCGACCCGATATGACAGGAAACGCCCGAGACGCGCAAATGGCTGAGCCCTGCGGCCCTTTTATAGTCATCCAGGGCCGTTCGAATATCAATCCCGAATTTGTTTTCCTTGAGACCCGTCGACACATAGGGATGGGTCCGGGGATCCACATCCGGGTTGACCCTGATGGAAATCCGGGCCTTCTTTCCCAACCTTCGGGCCACGTCATCGAGCAGTACAATTTCCTGAGAAGATTCCGCGTTAAAGAGCAGAATGCCCGACTCGAGTGCGTATGCCATGTCTTCCGCCCTTTTGCCCACGCCTGAATAGACAATCTTATTCGGGTCTATACCGGCCTTCAGGGTGCGAAAAAGCTCACCCCCGGAGACGATATCCACGCCGGCCCCGTTCAGGGCGAAAAGACGCAGAATCGCCAGGTTCGAGTTGGACTTCACGGAAAAACAGGTGAGATGGCGCATGTCCTCAAAGGCCCCGTCAAAGGCCCTGAAGTGCTTCGTCAAAGTGGCATGGGAATAGAGATAGAAGGGCGTTCCAACGGCCTCGGCGATCTCCGAGACAGGGACCCCCTCACAGAAGAGTTCGTCTTTTCGGTATTGAAAGTGATGCATTCCCCTTTAACCGGCTCCTTTTGCAAACGGGAATTAAATTTTTTGGCCCGCCATGGCATCAGCGAGGGCGGCTGGAATTTTGTCATTTTACCTCAGGCCCGTGAAACAGAGGGCAAAACCGATGGGTGGACGGGCTTAATCCGTGAGGGCAATCTGAAGGCTGTTTGAAGGCGGTCCCGTGGACCCCTCAGGGCCAAAGAGATAGACCTTGAAAAAATAGATCCGCCCTTTCCTCTTTCCCGGCACCTTGCAGGAGAATCCCTTTTCCGTGACCACCTCGTGCCCGAAACCGTAATAGCCTTGATACTCGATGGGACAATCGGGGCAGGGAGGGTTGTCCCCAGGGTATTCGGCATAATAGATCCGGCATCCCTTGATCAATGCCCGGGCCTCCTTTAAATTCCCCGGCCCCTGAAGGTCACCCGTCAAATGGAATTGGCCCCCTATCCCTTCACCCGTCAAATGAACCACCCCCCATTTGAAATCCTTTTGGGAGATAAAGGGCGGTCCCTTCCTGCCGCAGGAGGTCACGGTCACGAGGGTAGTAAGCAGAAGGCATGCTGCAAGCACGCGAGCAGATCTCAAGGGTCGATCTCCTTTTTCGCCCTCTCGAGGCTTCTTTGGACCGCTCGAGGCCCCGTCCCTCCCACGAGATTTCTTCTCTTAATGCATTCCGCCGGGTCGAGCCAGGTATAGACATCCCCGTCGATCTTGTCGGAAAACCGTTTCATTTCATCGAGGGTGAGCTGGTTCAATTCCTTGTCCTGTTCTATGGCAAAAAGGACCATTCTGCCTACGGCATCATGGGCATGCCGAAAGGTCTCGCCCTTGGTGACCATGTAGTCGGCAAGATCCGTTGCCGTCAGATAGCCCCTTTCAACCGCCTTTTTCATGGTCTCGCCGTTGAACGTGATTCCCCGAAGAAGACCGGTCAGGACCATCAGACACTGTTCAATGGTGTCTACGGTATCGAAGAGGGCCTCCTTGTCCTCCTGCATGTCCTTGTTGTAGGTGAGAGGAAGCCCCTTCATGGTGGTCAGGAGCCCCATCAGGTGACCGTAGACCCGGCCTGTCTTTCCCCGGATGAGTTCCGGCACGTCCGGGTTCTTTTTCTGGGGCATGATGCTGCTTCCCGTGCAAAAGGCATCCGAGAGGCTCACGAAAC
>CAYNYM010000461.1:0-3452 GCA_964401325.1 uncultured Desulfobacteraceae bacterium
TCTCAGCCACCAGGGGGCCGGGCGAACTCTGGAGCAATCGGGCGAGAAAGTGTGAGATCTCCGTTTGGATGTGGTCTATGATGTTTTCATACTTGAAGACCTTATTGGTGAGATCACGATCGACCCTGGGTGAAAAAAGCAGGGGTTCGGTCCACTTGAACATGCTGGTCACCAATTGCGACATGTTCATAAGTTCTTTTTTCGCCTCCCCGATGGCGATGGAGGGCACGGAGATAATACTGTAATCAATGAACTCCAGACGTTTTTCAACCTTGGCCTTGTCGCTCGGCACGATCCAGGCGGCTATTTTGACAAGGATTCCCGCGAGGGGCACCAGCAAAATCGTATTGAAAATATTGAATATCGAGTGACCTGCCGCAATATGAGCGGCGATGTAGGGTTTTGTGCCGTCGGCGGCGACAAAATCCATGGCCCCGGGGACAACGAAATCCACCAGGCGCAGGAACCAGGGGAAAAGGAGGATCATATAGGTCACGCCGATCAGGTTGAACATGGAGTGGACTCGGGCGGCCCGTTTGGCCATAAAATTGGTCCCAATGGAGGCGATTTCCATGGTCACCGTGGTTCCAATGTTTTCCCCAAGGACCAGTGCCGCGGCGGCGGGATAGCTGATAAGCCCCTGGTTGGCAAGGGCAATGGTTATTCCGATGGTGGTCGAGCTGGACTGGACGACGAGGGTCAACAGGAAACCCGCCAGAACGCTTTTGATGATCTGTCCAAGATTATCCGCACCGAACTGGGCAAAGAAGGGGATGAAATCGGGGCTGTCCCGAAGCGGGTAGAAGGCCGTTTCCATGAGCTTCAGTCCAAAAAACAACATGCCGAACCCCAGAAAGATCAATCCCCAATTTTTTACGGCCTGGTTTTTTGAGAACAGATGCATGGCCACACCGATGCCCAGAATCAACAGGGCATAGCGGGTGATTTTGATGACGATGATCCATGAGGTGATGGTGGTGCCGATATTGGCACCCATGATGATCCCCACTGCCTGGGACAATTCCATAAGACCGGCGTTGATAAAACCGACGATCATCACTGTCGTGGCCGAACTGGACTGAATCAGGGCCGTGACGCTGAGCCCCACGAAGACGCCCACGACCCGATTTTTGCTCAACAGGGAAAAGATCTGTTTGATCCGCTCACCTGCAAGCTCCTGGAGACCTGTGGACATGCTCCTCATGCCATACATGAAGATGCCTAAGCCTCCGATAAGATTTATGATAATACTGCTCCAATGAATTTCGTCGATGGCGGTTTATCCTTACGGCTCAGGTTGATGACGGAATGTGCGATCGCCCCCGGCTAAAGGGGCGAATAGTGAGTCAAGGGGTTTATAAAACATGGGGCGGATATTTTCAAGCATCAGGAAAAAAATCGACTGATCTACCACCATCAAGGCATGATATGTAAACTGGACGGCGGATTCGGCAAGGCCCTTGGTGCCGGTTCTCCCCATGACCGGGTTACCCCGGTTTTGTTTTTCACCCCTTTTGCCGGCAACTGACGATTTTCCTTGTCAATGATGAGATTTTCCCCTAAGACCTGAACTTGATACACAGGAGGGTATAGGAATTATGAGATGCACCATTTGCGGGTTGTCCATTGATTCCATCGAAGAAGCCATCGAGCAAAAGTGGATCCTGACCTTTTTTGAGGGGGATGAGTTGCATGGTCCCGCCTGCCGGGATTGTTCGAGAAGCCTGCTCGAAATATGCAAAGACGGGGAATTCGCGGTGAAGGAGACCTTTTCCGGGAAGATTATCTATCTGGAGGAGTGCCTTGGAGGCATGGACAATGAACCTCTTTCCATGGGGCTTATTCTAAATTGATTGCTTTCCCGGATCCAAACACAGGAATCCTGACCGTTCAATCGTGGCGAGAACTTTATCGGCCTTGAATCGTCGAAAGTGTAAAGACCTTCGGAAAATTGAGTTCATACCATGCGGACTGTTTAATTTTTTGAAACGCATTTCCAAACGCATCACAAGCAACACAAGGAGGCGATATGGAAAAGCGACACAAATTTTCCCTCTGGTATGTCCTGGTGGGCATTTGGGTCTTTATCGGGATCTGGTACTTCATGATGAAGCGGATGACCGGCCAGCAACCGGGTTTCATGACCCTTGGCAAGAACAAGGCCACGGAAATCGCAGGAAGCATGGTCAGGGAGTACGGCATGAGCACCAAGGTGGGCCAGGTTTATTTTGCCCGGGAAAAGCGGGCCCCCCTTTATGACCATGCCCTTGGAAGGGGGAGGGGGGTACAGTGAGGCAACTGCGCAGGTGATTGATCAGGAGGTAAGAGAGATTATTTCCCAGCAGTACGAAAAGGCCCTAGTGATCGTGGAGAAAGCGAGGCCTGTCATGGAAAAGGCGGCCCTGGTGCTTTTGGAAAAGGAAAAAATTGAAGGAAAGGAACTCAGGGCCATTATGGAGGAGATGGCCGAAGGTGCCCCGGATTCGCGGCCGTAAGGGCCAATCACGCGCCCTGATATCAGTGGGTCTCTTTAGAAAGGCACCAAACCTGTAGGCCGCATGACGGTCCGGCGTCCTGCGGTTTCAGGGGAGCGCACAGGAAATGCAGGTTGCACTCCCGAAAAATTTTCCTTCGGAAAGGCAGGAAACCATGACCAAGGAATTCTGGTCCGTGACCGAGGTGATTGAAGTTTTTCAAGTGGAAAAACGTTTCCTGGAAGAGCTGGAGGAAGAGGAGGTCCTGTGTCCGATCTGCCGCGATGAATCCCCCTCAAAGCTCTTTTCCCAGGCTGAGCTCGAGAAGTTGCGCCTGGCCAAGCTCTTGGTGGAGGAGATGGGCGTTAATCTGCCCGGTGTAGATATCATCTTGCGGATGCGGCAGAATATGATCGATATGAGAGAACAATTCGATGCGATTTTGGAAGATATGGCCCGGCATTTCAGGGCGTCCGACAGGGGGAGGCCCTAGATATCACAACCGGATGTTCCCTCTCACATCTTCCTCATAAAAGCTTTCCATCTTCTCCGCGGCCTCAAGGATTTCCCGGTCTTCCGTTCTGGGGACCCTTATTACCAGTTTCACCATCAGATCGCCCTTCTTCTTGGTCTTTAGATTGGCCGCGCCTTTGCCCTTCAGTTTGAGTGTCTGACCGCTCTGGCTTCCGGGGGGCACCTTGACCCTGACCTGACCCTCTATCGTGGGGATCGTGATGGTTCCGCCGGCCATGGCTTCGTGCACGGTCACGGGGGCCTCCATCAGGAGGTTGTCCCCCTGCCTTTTCAAAAAGGGGTGCGCCTTGACATGGATCACGAGATACAGGTCCCCGGGTTGCCCACCGTTCAACCCCGGTTCGCCCTTAC
This sequence comes from uncultured Desulfobacteraceae bacterium, assembly GCA_964401325.1. Classification (GTDB taxonomy): domain Bacteria; phylum Desulfobacterota; class DSM-4660; order Desulfatiglandales; family HGW-15; genus CAYNYM01. The sequence continues at coordinate 3,360 of CAYNYM010000461.1, forward strand.
CTGCGATCCTGATCCTGGACCCCTCTTTGACGCCTGGGGGGATCACGACCCGGATGGTCTCGGTCCCGGGCATCTGCCCGCTGCCATTGCATT
>CAYNYM010000462.1:0-3444 GCA_964401325.1 uncultured Desulfobacteraceae bacterium
GTTTCTCCTCAAAGTCTACCAGGAGTCACTGATTTTATTTGAGCATCGGGGAATCGGACCATGGAAAAGCAGACCATTCCTAAACTCCTGAGGGCCTCTGCAAGGCAATTCGGCGACAAGGTGGCCCTGAGAGAGAAGGACCTGGGTATTTGGCAGAACATTAGGTGGAAGAAGTATTACGAGAATACGAAACACTTTGGTCTCGGCCTCTTGGCATTGGGCCTGCAAAAAAAGGATAAGGTTTCCATCCTCTCGGAGAACAACCCGGAATGGCTGTATGCCGACACGGGCACGCAGGCCGTAGGTGGTATTGTGGTCGGAATCTATCCGACCAATGTGGCGACTCAAGTTGAATATATTTTGGACCATTCTCAATCCCGGTTCGTTGTCGTAGGGGATCAGGAACAAACAGACAAGGTCTTGGAGGTTAAAGAGAATCTTCCTGGCCTCAGGAGGGTCATCGTCATTGATATGAAGGGGTTGAGAAAGTATGACAATCCCTTGATCATGAGCTTTGAAGAGGTTGTGAATCTGGGGGAGAAGGAGGATGCCGCGAATCCCTCATTGTTCGATCGCATGGTCGACCGGACGGCACCCGAAGACACGGCCCTGATGGTATATACATCCGGGACCACGGGAAAACCGAAAGGCGCCATGATCTCGCACCGGAATGCCATCGCCAGTGCCCACAACTTTCTTGAATCGACTCCCCTGCGGGAGGAAGACGTCATTGTTTCCTACCTGCCCCTCTGTCATATTGCGGAGAGGAGTTTCTCCGTTCTCTACCCGCTCATGACGGGAGGGATTACGGTGAATTTTGCCGAAAGCCTCAGCACGGTTCAGGAGAACATCCGGGAAATTGCGCCCACGGTATTCTTCGCCGTTCCTCGAATCTGGGAAAAGATGCATTCGGGGCACATCATGCGTATGCGGGATGCGACCTGGTGTAAACGGTTGATCGACGCCTGGTGCCTGAAGATGGAGAAAAATATCTACGAAAAAGAGGGAAACGGCCTGGGTGGCAGTCTTTACTGCAAGTTTATGAAGGGCCTCACCACGGTCTTGCATGCCTACCCGCTTCGCAAGCATTTTGGATTGAACCGGGCCCGTAACGTTTATACGGGTGGTGCACCTACGCCCCCGGAAGTCGTCATCTTTTTCCATTCCATCGGGATAAAGATCAGGAATCTCTACGGATCAACCGAGTGCACGGGTATCTGCAGCGTACACCAGGGTGATGATATCCGTGTGGAGACCGTAGGGGCCCTTTCGCCGGGCGTGGACCTGAAAATTGCCGATGACGGGGAACTCATCTTCAAGACCGACGGGGTCTTTCAGGGGTATTACCGGGACCCCGAGGCCACGGCACAGGCCGTCAAGGACGGGTGGTATTATTCGGGAGATGTGGGGACACTTACAGAAGACGGTCATCTGAAAATAACGGACAGAAAGAAAGACATCATCATAACCTCCGGAGGAAAGAACATATCACCCCAGGAGATCGAAAACGAATTCAAGGCGAGTCCCTATATCAAGGACGCGGTTGTCATAGGGGACGGAAGAAAATACCTGACGGCAATCATTCTGATCGAATACGACAATATGGGCAAGTGGGCCGAAGACCAGCGTATCGCTTACACCACCTTCAAGGACCTGTCTCAGAAACCCGAGGTCCACGAACTGGTCTCAAAGATCACCGAGGAGGTCAATACGCGATTTGCCCGGGTTGAAACCATCAAGAAATTTGCGGTCCTTGACAAAGAACTAGATCAAGATGATGACGAACTCACAGCGACCCAGAAGGTCAGAAGAAATATCATCGAGAAAAAATATGGGGACGTCATAGAGAAGATGTACAGGGGGAAATAATGGCCTGGGAAGTCTTGAGCAATGTTTTACAGCTCACAATAAGTGGTTTGGCTGTGGGGAGTATATACTCCCTGGTGGCCCTTGGTTTTGTCATCATCTACAAGGCCACGGATATTTTTAATTTTGCTCAAGGGGAACTCATGACCCTGGGCGCCTTTATTTGTTACTTCTTCATCGTTCAACTCCATATCCCCATTTTGTGGGCCTTTCTGCTGACTTTTTTCGCGACCGCAATTATCGGGATGGTCCTCGAGGAGCTCTTTTTCAGACCTATGGTGGGGGAACCCATCTTTTCGGTGATCATGGTGACCGTGGGGTTGAGCGTCTTTCTGAAAGGGGTTATCGGTCTTTCATGGGGCTATATGATCAAAAAATTTCCCACTTTTGTTTCAGAGGCCCCAATTACTTTTTCCGGATTTGTTCTTTCGCCGGCCCATCTTGCCACCATTATTGTTGCGGGGATCCTGTTTGTGATTCTTGTGGTCTTTTTCAAGTTTTCAACCCTGGGGATCGGCATGCGGGCCGTTGCCAATGATCAGGATGCCTCACTCCTCATGGGAATCAGCGTGCGAAAAATCTTCGGAATGTCCTGGGCCATTTCTTCGGTTGTCGCCGCAATCGGCGGTGTTCTTTTGAGCAGTATCACCTATCTCCATCCAACATCGAGCCTGGTGGGCATCAAGGTGTTTCCCGCAGTCGTCCTGGGTGGGATGGACAGTATCCTGGGGGCCATTGTGGGCGGCATCATCATCGGGGTCGTGGAAAACATCGCAGGTGGGTACCTCGGAGGTGATGTAAAGGAAATTACGTCCTTTATCATCCTGATCGCGATTCTGATGATCAAACCATACGGCCTCTTTGGAAAAGAGGAAATCGAGCGGGTTTAATGAAAGGGGGCTCCCACCATGAGAAGCGGTGACTTCAAGGCATCCTATGGAGAGGATATAGCCGTTCTTCAGACCGGATTCGTCAAAATCTGTATTGCCGTTTTCGTTATCGCCCTCATTGGCGCGGTCCTGGTCTCCGACAATTATCTTATTTACATTATCAATTTGTGTGCCATTGCAACCATCGGCGCGTTGGGACTCAATTTGCTGACCGGATTCACCGGCCAGATATCCGTGGGACATGCAGGTTTTCTGGCCATCGGAGCCTATGCCAGTGGCAAATTGGTAGGGGTGGGTGTGCCCTTTTTTTTGGCCTTGCCCGCTGCCGGCCTGATTGCCACGGCCTGCGGTCTTCTGGTCGGGATTCCGTCTCTGAAACTGAAGGGCCTGTATCTGGCCATCACGACCTTTGCCTTTGGTTTTATTGTGGAACACGTGGCCAATGCGTGGGTGAGCCTGACAAACGGTGCCAATGGGATGACCGTTTTGCCTGCAAGCATCCTGGGGCTGGCTTTTGAAACGGATAGGGGCTTTTTCTTTCTCGTCTTTCCCCTCACCGTACTGGCGGTCATCTATGCGAGAAACCTTGCCAGGTCAAAGCCCGGAAGGGCCTGGATTGCCATCAGAGACAGAGACATTGCGGCGGAGACCATGGGCATCGACCTCTGCTGGTACAAGCTGTCGGCCT
>CAYNYM010000463.1:0-3425 GCA_964401325.1 uncultured Desulfobacteraceae bacterium
GTTTGTCCACCAGCCCCCCCACCACACTGGGAAGGGCACCCTCCATACCGGCGGCTACGATGATGACCGATGCCTTCATGAGTTTCTCCCTGTGGCTCAGCAGCCGGTGAAGCCCCGAAACGCCCAGATCATAGATGGTTTCGACCTCATTTCCCATGAAACGGGCGCACAGGGCGGCCTCCTCTGCCACCGGGATATCGGACGTTCCGGCGCTCAGGACAAGAATCATCCCTTTGCCTCGAAGTTCTATGGAGTGGTTTTCAAGGACCAGGACGCCGGAATGTTCATGGTATCGGCAATCCGGATATCTGGCCTGAACCGGCACGGCCTTATCCGGCCAAAGACGGGTCACCATGATGTTTTCGCCCTGTTCGCACATTCGGTCCATGATACCCAGGATATCCCCGGTCCTCTTGCCCTCCCCGAAAATCACCTCTGAGAGGCCTCGTCGCAAATCCCGATGATGGTCGATGCAGGCAATTCCTATATCCTCAAAGGGGAGGTTTCTGAGTCTTCGGACCGCGTCATCGACGGACATCTCCCCCTTGCTCAGTGCATCCAAAAGACGTCGGATAGAATGTTCATCCATTTACGCTGCCTTTGTTCTGAAGATTGGATTATCCGGCGCCCACCTGGAAACGGCATTTGGGCACCACCTGGTATCCATCCAGAAATCAAAAAGTACAGGATGGAACGCTCAGCCATTCCCGCTTGAGCGGGACGATCAGCTTAATGATTGTTTCTTCCGGGTTTTCGCTGATACCTGAATGCTGACAGCGCGCATCCGGAAACAACCCTTTCCGGATGCGCACGAGGTCACAAAAGGTTCTTTTCCCTGAGCGCGGTCATTGACTGGAGTCCGATATTGGTAACCTGACTGAGGGCCCGGCTCAAATGGATGGTGGCCTCATGCCCGACCCCTGAATTGACCATACTCACCGCCCTTTCAAGGTGGACATCCATCTCCTCCCATATCTCGCTGCCGACTATGGATCGGGATACCTGGGTCTCCTGGCTGATCATCCGAAGCATGGCATCCAGGGCAATTTCTCCCCCCTTCCTCTCTGCCCCGTGAAGTCCCTGGAGCACTTCAAGGGCCTGTGAAATCCAGATGAGGCCCGCTTTGATTTTTTCGCTCTGAGAAAAGGCCAGGATGGCCTTGTCTGTCTCCATTTCGTTTCCTCCTCGAAGCGACCATAACCCAAGGCACCCTGTGGGTCAAGCCCGATACCTCCGTCCTAAATCCACCGCCTCAGCCACATCCCATTATTGATGGTGGATCAGGGGGGTGCGCTCGACTGTTGACAAGGCCATTTAATCCCCTTATGCTACCTTATGCTACCATCGGGAAATGGATTCGCCCCGCTTGATAGGGGCACAACGTGGAGGTGACACATGAAAGTGAGCAGTGTCTCCGAAATGAGGGCACTGGACAGGAAGGCGATAGAGAAATTCGGCATCAAGGATGAACTCCTGATGGAAAACGCCGGCCTCGCGGTCTATTCTCTCATCATGGAAAAACTGGGGATTGCAGGAAAAAGGTTCTGTGTCTTTTGCGGACTGGGCAATAACGGGGGAGACGGATTTGTGATTGCCAGAAAAATCCACTCCAACGGGGGTTCCGTGAAGGTTTTCATTCTGGGGGACCGCCGCAAGTTCGAAGGGACGGCAAAGATGAACCTCGATATCCTCTCCCGCTTGCCCGTCAACATTGTCGAATTGGCATCCGCAGAACCCGCAAAGGCAGAGGTACACCATTGTGACGCGATCGTGGACGCCATTTTCGGTACCGGCCTCGCACGTGATGTGGAGGGGTTGTATCGTGATGTGGTCCATCTCATCAACCGCAGCGCAAGAACGGTCTTCAGTGTGGATATTCCTTCCGGAATCCATGGGGATTCGGGAAAAATCATGGGCGTGGCGGTCAGGGCCGATTACACGGTGACCTTCGGACTTCCCAAGGTGGGAAATATGCTTTACCCGGGGTACGAACTCTGTGGAGATTTGTACGTCACACACATTTCCTTTCCCCCGTCCATGCATAACGGGGATGCCATCAGGGTGGAGATCACCCCGCCGGTTGAATTGCCTCACAGAGACCGAAACGGCCACAAGGGTCGTTTCGGCGAAGTGCTCTTCATTGCCGGGGCTTCCAGCTACTTCGGCGCGCCCTATTTTGCAGCGCTTTCCTTTCTCAAGGCAGGTGGCGGGTATTCCCGTCTTGCCGCTCCCAAGTCCGTTACCCCCTTCATTGCAGGCAAAGGCAGCGAAATTGTCTTCATACCCCAAACGGAAACGGCTTCAGGCAGTATCTCCCTTGACAACAAGAAAGGGCTGTTGGAACTTTCCGAAAAAATGGACATGGTGGTTCTCGGTCCCGGTCTTTCCCTGAATAAAGAGACCCGTCAACTGGCAAGGGCTTTGGCAAGGGACATAAAAAAACCCCTGCTCCTGGACGGCGACGGCATTACGGCCCTTTGTGAGGATCTGGATATCCTGAAACAAAGGCAGGCGGAGACCATCCTCACCCCGCATTTGGGAGAAATGACCAGACTCACTCAACTGGAAATTTCCGAAATCGATGCCGACAGGATAACGATCCTTCGGCGCACGGCCGGCGAGCTCAATGCGATCATCGTGCTAAAAGGCGCCCATTCCCTTATCGGATATCCGGATGGAAAGGTTTTAATAAATATGAGCGGAAATCCGGGCATGGCCACGGCCGGGTCAGGGGATGCTCTCACCGGGACCATTGCCGCCATGTTCGGTCTGGGGCTTCCCATTCCAGAGGCTGTCGGGGCGGGGGTCTTTATTCACGGTCTCTCCGGTGATCTGGCCGCTGAGACAAAGGGGGAGGACGGTATCACGGCCCAGGATATCCTGGACTCTCTCCCCCTTGCCGTAAAGATGGTCAGGGAAGGTTTCCCGGAACCCCTTCGGGAACGATATGCGGGGGTTCGTATCCTTTAAATTTGGAGCGGTCGGCTATCAGCGGTCAGCAGTCAGCGGATGCGTTGTTTTGTATTGTTCTTTGTCCCGCCACGGCGGGACTGACAGCTGATAGCCCGAATTGGACAAATGGATGATACCGTTTTATCTCGATCATCCGACCAAAATGCTATAGGAAAGGCCTTTGGACATGAAAAAATTGGGGATTATTCTAGGAATTATGATCATATGCAGCTTGACGAGTAGCGAAAGCCGGGCCGAGAGAGCCTATGTGTCGGACTCCTTTAAAATTACCCTCCGTTCGGGTCCCAGCCTGGAAAATAAAATCATTTCAATGCTTACCTCTGGACAAACGCTGGAAGTGCTCGGCGAGCAGAGCGACTGGAAGCACGTTCAAATCCCGGACGAGGACGGCAACAGCAAGGAAGGTTGGGTTCTCAGCCGTTATCTCATCACGCGGGTTCCCTGGGAAATGC
>CAYNYM010000464.1:0-3420 GCA_964401325.1 uncultured Desulfobacteraceae bacterium
CCACGACAGGCGCTGTATTGACCTGAGTCGAACGCCTTCCGACAAATGTGGACGCGAAAATCAGCCCGTCGATATTCGATGGCTTGAGACCGGGAAGATCATCCACGCAGGCCTTGGCAGCTTCCTGGATCAAGTCCACGTAACTTGCCTCCCGGACGCCCCATTTGCATTGACCTCCTGCAATGACGCAGGCATTAAAATTTCCCATTACATTAACCTCCTACAAGACCTTATCCGAATAAATGCACGCTAAGTTAATATCAACCTCTACCACTTGAACAGCTCCCAACCACGCTTGATATTCTATGAGATCAACCACAAATTCACTCTCGATTCAAGCCGGTAAGAGGACCGGAATAAGAGCGACAGATCCCTGGATCTGCCCTAATTCCCGACGTTTTTCTATCAGTGTTGGAATAACCTGTCAATGTTTTTTTATGATATCTTCCCATGGAAAAGACGGATTGAAACTCCGTGGGACGCCTTGAAGGAAAGGGTTTTTCCCCAATCCCTTTGACCTGTTATTCGCTTGTGATCCAATGTCGTTTCAGGGGTAAGAGGGTCAAGAAAATCTATTTTTTATCTTGGATTGACGAACTCCATTCAATTTAATATCTTTGGTCAGGGCAGAAATTCTTCAGATTTAGACACCGACCTCCATGGATGAAGGACGGAGAATTTTTCTCAAGCTCTTACAATAATCATATCTTCAACAGAAAAATTTAAGTTCATTTCATGGCACCTATTTTAATCTATGATCGGGATCCTATGCCAATCTCTCGGCGGCCTTGGATTATTCCTGTTCGGCATGAAGATTATGTCGGAAGGTCTCCAAAAGGTTGCAGGGAAAAAGATGCGAAAGACCCTCAACTGGGTCTCCAATAACCGCTTTGTCGGTTGTGCCGTAGGGACTTTGATGACCAGTGTCATCCAGAGTTCCAGTGCCACGACGGTAATGCTGGTCGGATTTGTGGATGCCGGTCTCCTCACGCTTGTTCAGGCCACGGGTGTGATCCTCGGGGCCAATGTCGGGACGACCGTGACGGCCCAACTTATTGCCTTTAAGATCGAGGCCTACGCCCTTCCCGCGATTGCAATCGGCGTATTCTTGAAATTCTTCCTCGGTCGGCGAAAATGGATCTATGTGGGAGATGTCCTTCTCGGGTTCGGGCTCATTTTCTTCGGCCTTGCCACCATGAAGGCCGGTTTTTCTCCCCTGAGGCACAATCCTGCCCTCATCGCCGTCTTCACTCAGTTCAATGCCGACAACCTGGGCGGTATCCTCCTTTGTGTCATCGCGGGGACCCTCCTCACCATGATTCTTCAGAGCTCCAGTGCCACCGTCGGCATTACCATGGCCCTGGCCAGTCAAGGCCTCTTAACCTTTGAAGCGAGCGTGGCCCTGATTCTCGGTGACAATATCGGAACGACGATTACGGCGGAACTGGCCAGCATCGGTGGAAGCATCGGTGCCCACCAGACGGCCAGGGCCCACACCCTTTTCAATGTGATCGGGGTCACCAACGTCATCCTGTTCTTTCCTCTATTCGTCAAACTGGTTCTCTGGCTCACAGCGACCCTCATTGACATTGGGCCTCCCAATCACATAATCAATGCGGAACGGCCCCATATTGCTCGCTATATTGCCAATTCCCACACACTGTTCAACCTGTTCAACGCCCTATTTTTCCTCATATTCCTCCCCTATCTGGCAAAGGCGGCCGCCTGGCTGACGCCCGCCGGGAAAGAGGAAAAGGCCCTTGAGGAACTCCACCACGTCAGACATCTGGACTCGAGGTTCATCGATACCCCTTCCGTGGCCCTTGAGCAGGCCAGGGCGGAGATCATGCGGATGGGAGAAGGGGTGCAAATCATGTACGAAGAGGTCATCCACTCTCTGGAGGAGCGCAGACTCAAAGAGCTGATCAAGTGGAGAAAACGGGAAGACGCACTGGATATCCTCCAGAGAGAAATCACCGAATTTCTCGTAAAGGTGGCCCAGAAACCTATCAGCCCCGAAGAGTCCAAAGAGGTCGCTTCCCTGTTGAGGATGACCAACAATCTCGAAAGAATTGGTGACGCCATTGAGAACGTAGCCGAACTCATTGAGGAGTTGATTGGGCAGGATCTGCGCCTGTCCGAAGGAGGTCTCAGGGACTACAAGGATATCTCTCTTGAAGTCAAAAAATTCATCGACCTTGTTGGCGCTGCGATTAAAAAGGGTGGGGAAGAGGTTATGGCAACGGCCCAAGGATTGGAGGATAACATCAATCGCATGAGGGAGGAGATGAGGGGAAATTACCTGATGCGCATGCAGAGCGGGGCTTGCACGGTGGATCCGGGCCTGATTCTGGTGGACATGCTCACAGCCTTTGAGAAGATGGGTGACTACTGCTATAATATTGCCCAGGCCGTGGCGGGGGTCAAATAATCCTGATGACTGCAAAAAAATCCCAACACAGGTCCCATTGTATCCGGTGCGGCGAGTGTTGTCTCAGCTCGAGCCCGACTCTGCAAAGGGAGGATGGTTCCCTTCTAAAAAGGGGAAGCATTCAAAAAAGGCACCTTGTCACGATAAGGAAAGGGGAAGGGATCACGGACAATATCCTTGAGAACATGAAACCGTCGCATCAGGAAATGATCAAGCTCAAAGAGAAAAAAGGCATCGGCGGCGGTTGCATCTTTTTCCGGGACCACGATAAGTCCTGCACCATCTATGATCACAGGCCTCTGCAGTGTGCGGCCCTCAAATGCTGGGATACCCGGGAATTCATGAGGGTCTACAAAACGCCGAAGCTCCTGAGACGGGACGTCCTGGAAGACGATATCATTTCAAGGCTCATTGAGGAACACGAAAAACGTTGCAGCTATGCCCTTCTCGAAGGTCTTGTCAAGGAGATCCGGACCCAAGGAGAAACAGCGGTTGAAGCCCTTTTGGACCTCCTCAGGTTTGACTATGAATTGAGGCCCTTTGTGGCACAAAAGCTCGGCGTCGATCACGCGGAAATGGATTTCTATTTTGGAAGGCCCCTGATCGAAACCATCCCCATGTTCGGACTTAAGGTCGTCCATGAGGAGGACGGCGGCTTTCTGTTGACCACATAAAAAGAATCGAACAGAGTTCGATTCTTTTTATAAAACGCGACTTCGTCGCTCTAATTCAGCACACTGTTTCCAAATGGATTGGCCCCTGATGAATCCTTTCCGCAGGATTAGATCCGGCGCAGATGGTCATAACACATGGTTCTGATTAAGGCCGGCTCTCAGCGCAAGCTGAGGGCCGGGCGTTGTATAAAATCGCGAAGCGATTTTATTAGAACAACCCTTTCACCTTTCCTGTCTGGACATCCACATCCACACGACCGAAGGCCGTATCGGAACTGGGGCCAGGCATCAGGCTGATGTACCCGGCTCACGGAC
>CAYNYM010000465.1:0-3414 GCA_964401325.1 uncultured Desulfobacteraceae bacterium
GCATTTCCATTCCAGGAGAATCAGTAAGTAGTTTGTGCATGTTTCCCCCCTAAGTGTTTTTTCAGGTTTCGTATCCGCCAGAGGCGGGTTGTGATTGCCACGGGCAAACCCCGGCCTTCCCTCCCCTGCGGGAGAGAAGGCCTGGAGATTCGCGATATTATGCCTTAAAACTTTCGGTAATTCCGCCGTATTCCTTGCGGAGTTTCGGCTTTTCAATCTTACCCGTGGGGTTTCTGGGAACATCACCGAAAAAGATCTTTCTCGGCCTCTTGTACCTGGGCAGCCCTTCGCAGTAAGCGATGACATCCTCTTCGGTCATGGTCTTTCCGGGTTTTACCTGAATGATCGCCGTGACCAGCTCGCCCAATCGATCGTCGGGAATGCCGATGACGGCTGCATCCTGGATATCGTTGTTGGCCATGAGGAAATCCTCGATTTCAACGGGGAAGATATTCTCGCCGCCGGTGATAATCACGTCCTTTTTCCTGTCCACGAGCCAGATAAACCCGTCCTCATCGACCCGGGCCATGTCACCTGACATGAGCCATCCGTCGACCAAGGTATTTTTCGATGCCTCGGGATTCTTGTAGTATTCCTTCATCACGCCCGGGCCCCTGACGGCCAGCTCGCCCGGCTCTCCCTTGGCAACGGGGACATTCTTCTCATCAACGATCTTGAATTCCCAGTCAAAGCCGGGAACACCGATGGCACCGACCTTATGGTCGTTCTCAATGCCGAGATGAACGCACCCGGGCCCCGTGGTCTCACTCAATCCAAAGTTGGTATCGTAGTCATGATTGGGGAACACCTTTTTCCAGTTCTTCACCAGGCTGGGCGGTACAGGCTGGGCACCGATATGCATCAGCCGCCACTGATCCAGTTTGTAATCCTCCAGTTTGATCTTCCCGTTTTCGATGCCGATCAGGATATCCTGTGCCCAGGGCACCAACATCCAGACAATGGTGCACTGTTCTTCGGAAACAGCCTCAATGATCCATTCGGGTTTCACTCCTTTCAAGATCACCGCCTTTGCTCCGACGACGAAATTCCCGAACCAGTGCATCTTGGCGCCGGTGTGGTAGAGAGGAGGAATTAGCAGAAAATTGTCCTCATGCTTCTGGTTGTGGTGCCTATTTTCAACGATACAGGCATGCTCCAGGTTTCGATGGGTCAGGAGAATGGGTTTCGGCTGGCCGGTGGTTCCTGATGTGAAATAGAGGGCCGCGTCATCAAGCAGGTTGTATCCCACTTTGGGATCATCCATCGACGCGCCTTCAATGAAATTCTCGTACTGTTCGGCAAAATCCGGTCTTATGTCCGCGGGACCGACAAACACATAATCCGAAATCGTCCCGAGTTCTCCGCGGATCTGTGTGATGCGATCGGCGAATTCTTCGCCAAAAATCATGGCCTTGCCCTCAGCGATATCCGCGCAGTATTTGATGTCCTCTGCGGAGAATCGAAAATTGAGAGGAACAACCCATGCACCTGTTCTCAAAATACCGAAATAGGCAGGGAGCCACTCGAGGCAATTCATCATCAGATGAATCACCTTGTCGCCCTTTTTAACGCCCTTGGCGATCAGGGCATTGGCCACCCTGTTGGCCTGTTCGTCAAACGCTTTCCACGTGATTTCCAATCTCTTGTTGTTTACCGCATCCCTTTCGACAAGGGCAACTTCATCCCCGTACAATCTCGCATTTCTTGCCAGAATTTCGGTAATAATCATTTTTCCTCTCCTCTCTTAAGCTATATTTTAGCTACGTTGCAACCATAATATGAGCACTAATAGGATGTCAAGCAAAAACCAGTAAGAAAAACACACCCAAAAGGTTCGGAATGATACTTTATTTATATAATATTTTCATTGAGTTAAACGGTTATGCCCGCAAACGGCCAAGTCCCTTTCGGGCTGGCTCCAAAGATCCTTACGAACGGCTTATTTTGCCTCTTGAGGCCCTGACACAGAGGAGGTTCCAGGGCCATGGAAATGCCGGTTACACGGAAAAGGATGTCGTTTTGATTTGCCTTTGAGAGGGGATTTTCAAGTGGTGGGTTTTACTTTGAAAGGTGCGCCTTTGCCATGGGTGCAAAGGCTGAGTCTTTGTATTTGACCAGAAATTCCTCAAGGATTTCCCTGGATTTCTCCGGCTGATTCGAAAGCCGATATACCCTTGCCAGGCTAAGCATGGCCTGCTCCTTGAAAAAATCTTCGGATTTCGAGTGGATTTCTTTCAGAAGACCTACCGCGGCCGGGAAGTCACCCTTTTCCTCATGGCACGCGGAGAGTGCCAGTTTGCCGAGCGCTTCGTAGGGACTGCCTGCAGGAACCTCTTTGAGGTATGCCTTATAAAACGCAATGGCTTCATCGTATTTCTTTTCTCGAAATTTGAGGTTCGCCATTTCAGGAGAGGCAAGGCGACTGACCTTGGACATCCCGTAATCGTCGATCACCGCTTGAAACAGCTCCTGAGATTTCCGGAGGGCCTCCTGATCTGCGTCCCCATCCTGATCCTTTATCAGGGTATAATAGGCCCTGTTGTAGGCCTGCTGTCCCTTTTTATTGACATACTTCAGGTATCCGTTGATCCCGAGATACGCCAACAGGACGACAACGACGGCTATGCCCACATATTGGAACTGTCGCGAATGTTCCTTTACAAAGATGACGGCCCGTTCGGAGAAGGTCAAGAATTCGTCCGGGCCCTTCAAAAGCTCTTTTCTTGAAAGCTTCTTAGTCGCCATATCTTATAGGTCCCTGATTTTTTTAAGTGGTTCATTCGTTTAACAAAAGCCTTGACCCCAGTCAAGGTAAAAAGACAGTTTACATTTTCTCTTTGAGATGACTTCCCATTCCGGTTATAAAGGCAGACATTCTTTGCCCCCTGGAATTCAGCATTATTTTTCATAGGGCATTGGGAAGGAAAACAAACCATCATGACTTATACTGAATCCTTTCTCCAATTTTTGCATTCTCTCCCCAATTTTTTCATCTACCTGATGCTGGGATTGAGCGCCTTTGTGGAGAATGTTTTTCCCCCGATTCCAGGCGATACCATTACCGCCTTTGGGGCCTTCCTGGTGGGAATTGGAAGACTCCATTTTCTTGGTGTCTATGTATCGACGACCGTCGGAAGCCTCGCAGGTTTTCTCTGCCTGTTCGGTATCGGTGGATACTTGGGGAGAAAATTCTTCATGGAAAGGGATTTTCGATTCTTCAAGGCAAAGGATATCATCCGGGCCGAGGCCTGGTTTTCCCGGTACGGTTATCTTCTCATTGCCCTCAACCGATTCCTTCCCGGTATAAGATCAGCCATATCCCTGGCGGCGGGTATAACCGGTTTCAAGGTGCTTTGGGTCACTTTTCTAGCGCTCATCAGTTGCGGTGTCTGGAACCTCATGTGGATGCTCATG
>CAYNYM010000466.1:0-3403 GCA_964401325.1 uncultured Desulfobacteraceae bacterium
ATCGAGGCAGTTTTTCGAAACGGCCAGGTGATTAACATCTACGATCCCGTCTTCCAGGGAGACCGACTCGCCTTCTTTCCTCAGGGAACCCCGGGGCCCTACCGGGTCTTTCTCGGCATGGTTCGTGAGAACCTGAAAAGGTCAAAAAGGGAGAAGACCGGGTAATCGAAAAGCACCCGGAGCCCGTGAGGTATCCTGCGACTTGTCTCCTTGTAACGGTTAAGCTTTTTTGAAAGGAAAGGACATCTTCCGTGCCCGACGAAAAAAAAATCCTGGACGATGTCGTGCAGTTCAGGTCCCAGTCCGTCGACCACCCTTCCGGCAAGAAAATCCGTGTGCTAAAAGAACATGATGCGTTAAGAATTGCCGAGACCTGCACCTGCAGCGTAAGACAGGTCTACGAAACGGCGCTCGTGCTCGGCATTTGCCCTTATCGCTACATTCGCAACCTGGAAGCGCTTTCCCTTGCCGAACAACTGGACCTGGCGCGCGCCCGCGTCGCGGTGGTGGGAGCGGGGGGACTTGGGGGCCAGGTAATTTTTCTGTTAGCGAGAATGGGGATCGGATATCTCACCATTGTCGATCATGATGTCTTTGACGAGACCAACCTGAATCGCCAGGCCTTGTGCACCGGAGAGACCCTGGGAAAGGCCAAGGCCAGGGAAGCGGCAAGAGTTATCAGCCGCATTAACTGCGGGGTCGACATGACCACACATCAGGTCAGGCTCCAAGAATCCAATGCAGGTGATCTCCTGGCGGGTTCCGACGTTGTGGTGGATGCCCTGGATAATGTGAAGAGCCGTTTCGTCTTGGAAAAGGCGACCAAAGGCCTGGGAATTCCTCTTGTTCATGGTGCCGTTGCAGGTTTTGAGGGCCGTGTCATGACCATCTTTCCAGAGGACGACGGCATGGCACTGCTCTATGGCCACGACGCGCCCACAGGCAACGGCACGGTGACACCTGAAGCGGTCCTGGGCGTTCCCGCGTTGACACCCGCCCTGATTGCAACCCTTGAGGCCATGGCGGTGCTCAATGTCCTCCTCAAAAGGGCGAGGGTTTCGAGGAACACAATGATTCACATGGACCTCGAAAGGGCGGAGTTCAATAAATTCTCTTTTGACCAATGACCCTGAAATTTTCAAAAACCCGGTAACTGTTGAGCTTTTTGAAGAGCATCCAGCAAGGGATGGGGCATGGCCTTCTCTTTTCAAAAGGCCAGGGACCCCTCAAAAACAAGGAACTGTCGGGGAAATCAATGAAGATCATCAGAAAGCGTTGTGCCCAGGGGGCTAAAGGTGCGGAGGGGATAGCGGTCATCATCGATGTCTTCAGGGCATTTTCCTGCGAACCCTTTTTTTTTCATTTCCATGCCGCCAAGATCATCCTTGAGGCCGACCCGAAAAAGGCCGTCGCCCTCAAAAGAGATCATCCGGATTGGCTCCTTGTAGGTGAACAGAACGAAGTGCCGCTCCAGGGAGCCGACCTGGGAAACTCCCCTTCGGAGATCCTGCGAAAGGGGCCGTCATTCTTTCGCCGCCGGACGGTCATCCACCGGACCACGGCCGGCGTGACAGGTGCCGCGACCGCCCTTGAGACGGCCGAAGAGGTCCTTTTGGGGGGCTTTCTGACGGCCGGTGCGACCGCCGCACACATCCGGAACAAGCGCCCCGGTCTCGTCACCCTGGTGGCCATGGGTGAGAGGGCTCAAAGGCCTGCGCCGGAAGACGAGGCCTGCGCGGAGTATCTCGAGCATCTCCTCACGGGCCGCCCCTATGATGCCCTGGAGGCCCTGAAGGATATTCTCTTTCAGCCCACCGCCCAGAAATTCATACTGGGAGAAAAGCCCTATCTGCCAAGAGAAGACCCCATCATCTGTCTCCAGCGTGACCTTTTCGATTTTGTCCTTCTTGCAAAAAAAGAAGCCGGGCAGATCGTTGTGGAAAGGAAAATAGGCGCAGCAGAGTGATGAACCGTTCACTTCGACATTCGGTATTCCTTATTCAAGCTTCTGCAGTTCGATTTTTTCAATGCAATACTTCCATTCTTACGACCTCCGTTATTTTAGCGGATAAGGAATGACCGCAAATATCCTGATTTCAGACATGACATACAAATTAGGCAGGGGATTTAGGACAGCTTATATTCCTTGATCTTTGCGTGGAGGATAGGGCGGCTGATTTCCAGGATCTTGGCGGCTTTCGATCGATTCCCCCCGGTCAAATCAAGGGCCTTTCCGATCAGGTCCCGCTCAAGCGTTTTCGAGGCCTTTTTGATGGAGAGGGTATGGCCCGGTTCCCCACAGGAAGAACAGATATCGCCGGATGTCATATTGGAAGGCAAATCATTCGGGGTGATCCACCGGCCTTCGGCAAGCAGGACGGCCCTCTCGGTGACATTTTCAAGTTCCCTCACATTTCCCGGCCATGAATACCCCATGAGGAGGGGCATCGTCTTGGAGGAAGGCCCCTGGATATTCTTGTTCAATTTTTTATTGAACACGTCAATAAAATACCCGAAAAGCAGTGGAATATCACCACGCCGATCCCTCAGCGGGGGCAAATGGATGCTCATGACATTGATCCGGTAGAAGAGATCCTCACGAAATCTTCCCTCTATCACCTCCACCTGTAGGTCTTTTGCCGTGGCCGCGATGACCCTGACATCGATCTTCTCGGACCGCGGGGCCCCCAGGGGCATAATTTCCTGTTCCTGCAGGACACGCAGAAGTTTCGCCTGAAGGGACAAGGCCATATCTCCAATTTCATCGAGAAATATGGTTCCGCCGTCGGCCTCCTCAAATAGGCCGGGCTTGTCCCTAACGGCATCGGTAAAGGCGCCTTTCTTATACCCGAAGAGCTCGCTTTCCAGAAGGGTTTCGGGAATGCCCGCGCAGTTGATGCTCACCAAAGGGCGATCGACTCGCGGACTGCTCGTATGGATGGCCTTTGCAATCAGTTCCTTGCCGGTTCCGCTATCCCCTGTGATGAGCACCGTGGTATTATGGTCCGAAACCCTGCGAACCAGATCGAAGACCTCCGCCATGGCCTCGCTTCGAGCAATGATATTGTTAAAGGAATATTTCTTCTCGATCTCGTTGATTTTTGTCTTGAGCTCCTGATTCTCCTCCTTGAGTCGTTCCCTTTCCTCCGCCTTTTTCAGGGTCAAAAGCACTTCATCCTGTTTGAAGGGTTTGGAAATATAATCATAGGCACCCAGTTTTATCGCTTCCAGTGCTGTATCCACCGTACCGTAAGCAGACATCATGATAAAAGTCTTTTCCGGGTACCTCTTCCGGGACTCCTCCAAAAAGGCCATGCCGTCCATTTTCGGCATCCTCAGATCGCAGAGTCTTCTCAATAACATCATCCAAATTAAAAGCAAAAGTATTTTTTATAATATCAAG
>CAYNYM010000467.1:0-3396 GCA_964401325.1 uncultured Desulfobacteraceae bacterium
GGGCGCCCATTTCCCTGGCCACCTGTCGAAGCAACTTTGAAGGCCTTTCTCCGGATAGCAGGTGATAATCCCGCCCGGAAGGAAAGGCCCCGATGATTTGATCTACCCCCGGCATCACCTTACGAACAATAGCCGCCACGGGTTTACCCACAAAAAGGACTGGATCCACTGCCGGGGTCTTAAGGGAATAGACATCTTTCTGCAGGCAATTAATCGTGAACGACTCATTCACGACGGGCATGGTCATGACGACATATCTATCCACAATCTCGTCACCGACTTCAGGGTCGTTCCAGTAATCCGCGAAGGTGATCTCGATCTCCTTGCCCGGTTCAATCCCCAGATCGTCCCGCAAAAGAGAATCCGGATCCCGGAACTTCATGATCAGCTTCGGCCCGGAAAGGTCCAGGGTCTCCACCAGGGTGCAGGATATAAGATAAGAGAGGTCGATCTCCTCGCCTTCACAAGTCATCTTCTGGATGAAAAACCCTTCTTGGTCAGGCACCTTCCATGACCTCCCATCCGTGTTGGATCCGAGCAGGATCGATCGGTTCAACGACATCACCCCAGAACACCGGCGTTGACACCTCAACCGACGTGGTGGCTGCAAAGAACCGCCCCGTCCCGCCTGTCACGCTTTCATCATCAAAAGAGAGAGACTTGGGGGAATGGACAACAGCTACAGCCTCTACGGGAACCCCATCGATAAGAAAGGCCACCGTAAATTTATGCTTTTGGTGGCGGGTGTCACTCACATGGGCGAACCAGGACAACAGGAGCTTGTCCAGCGTCGGCTTGTCCCTGGCAATGAAGGCAAGTCGATATGTCAGCACAACGGAAAGCATCCTGACCTTTAAAGCCGTTGCCTCATCGTCCGTAAACCTTATCCGGCCCTTGTTGTAGGCCCCGCCCATAGACTCGTCATCGCTTACAAGCCCGGGCTTCCGGCAAAGCCACACCACAGGCAACTTTGGGTAGTTTACCCTTTGGCCATTTTCTTCGGTTACAGCGGTTTTCCCGCCCGACATCATGTCCTTTAGAAACCCCTGAGCGCTATCCGTATCATGCCGAAAAATTTTGGTCTTAGGGTCCCGGGTCAAAAACTCCTTGAACTCAGCCGGCCCCTTTTCGGCCGAAAGTCCGGAGAAGGAGCTCAGGACATGATTGCTGAAGGCCACATCCACTGAAAAGAGTTCGGAGAATTCATAGCTTTCACTCATGCAGCACCTCCGAATTTCTCTTCATAATCCAGAAAGGGAAGCATGAAATAGAGATTTGCCGCACCGGGATGTTTTGTTATGGACTCTATTTTCTCGACATAAAGAATCCTGCGGGAAATGCTGTTTGAATTCGCGTCATCATACTCGTCGTAGGCCAAAACACTGGCCTTGGGGATATTGTCGACGCCGATGAACATGACAACCGGTTCCTCTGTGTATCCGTCAATGTACTCGGAGGTCCCATCCATCAACACGGGGAATTCAAAGGGCCTCTCAGTTGCCCTCACGGGTACCGGGTCTTCGTACTCGATGATCTTCTCGCTTGCTTCCATCGAACCCACCAGGTCCTCCACGTCAGTTACCTGCTCCTTATTGCTTCTTATTGCCCTGAACAAGAGTGCGTCAAAGGCCGTCGGGTCATTATTGAGGAAATTCGTAAGATCAGCGGCCGTAATCGTAAAGGTGGGCCTGAAATCTCTCGGATTCATATATTAATTCCTTCAGCTAGGCCCTCGACTTCTTTCATGGGTAGCTGATGCTCCTTTGCAAAGGCCTTCATCGCCTGCTCTTTGGGGATCTTATCCCGGTATACGGCCATTAGCAGACTCGAATTGAGCTTTTCCCGTAAGAGATTTTGCGACAGAGCATCCTTTTCCCTTTGCGCCTTTTTGGCAATCTGCTTGTATACAGCCTTCTCAAGTTTCAGTTTCTCAAGAGCATCAACGCTTTTTTTCTCGCTCATCTTCTTCCTAATCCCCTTTTTTGCGCCCTGGTATATCTTGAAGGCCTCCCTGGCCTCTTTTTGAGAGACGGATCTTGCCGCCGATCCGGCCCGTGTGGCCTTTTTGAGTTCCTTGCCTTTCAGAAACCGAGTTGCCACGGAATTATCGTCCCCAAAGCCGATTTTGTCCGCGGTCTTTTTCATTTCATCGGAGACAATCCGCTGGACCACAGGCGTCCGTAGGGTTGCCAAGGCCTTAAGGACGTGCTTGCAGCAGGCCCCCGTCAATCTCGGGTTGCGGATCTTGGGGTATGCGTTTTCGAGGGGCCGAAGGGCGAACCCTCCAATTGTGGCGACATATCGGTACCAAAACTGGTGTCTTCCGCAGTCGCAATCAAAAGAGATGCGCCCGTTCAAAGTTTTCTTCGCCGCCTTGTTGAAAGACTTAGTGCTGGTCAGCCAGTCGGTCCACTCCTCGAGACGCACTCGCACTTGGTGATGCTGAAATTTACTCTGCTGACTGGCAGATACCCGGAAATGCAAAACCACCCCGGATTTGCTGTTGAAAATCCGGTAGAACGTGGCGTTCCGGATCTCTTTCTTGCTTCGCTCAATGTCCACGGCCCTTGAGGCGGCGATGAGTTGATAGGCAGGAACGCCCTGCCCGGTCATCTTGTACTTTCCCCGAACCGCTTGAGCTCGCTTGTCAAAGCGTTTGAGGTCGTCTGTGGTAAAAGGGGTCCCGTCCGCATTGACCCCATAGATCAAAGACAATGGGGCGCCCGATGCCAAGTGCTTCCGCATCAATGCCGGTGTCAGGGTCCGTTGCCCTTCTCGACGGCTTGAGGCCTTGGCACTGCGAATCTTGTTGAAAAGCCGCTCAAAAGCCTTGAACTCTTTTTGAGTCGTATTTTGCGTGACGGTCTTTCGGGGCATCGTTTAGTTGTTGAGCAATCTCTGTAGGTTTTTTTGGGCTCGTTTCAGGGCAACCTCAAGCTTCAATTCCTCCCTCACGCCGCCTCCCTTTCCATCTCGAAATCTGCGTAGTGTCGAATACGTTGCCGTATCCAAGCCAGGGGAGGCAACCGCACTGTTTCCCCAACATTCAGGGGTTCCCTGAAATTGTCCAAGGCGCCTACGATCAACACAACCCATTTAAGATCGTCCGTCCCGTATGCCCTGTAGGCGACGAGTTCCGGCATGAGCCTTTCATCCGGCTGGATCTCGTATTCCGACCAACCTTCGACCTGAGCCTCCGCCCCGTCCCGGACTTCCCGGTAAAGCTCGGCACGGATCAAATCATCTGCAATGCTGTATGGACTAAGCCGCGATCTTAATGCCATTTTCCCCCGCTATCCTCTGTAAGAAGCGCACCGCGTCTTTGTTGAACAGTTCGGTGCCATCGTTTTGAATAATTAGATCGTACTGGAATGATTCAACATTTTGATCGGCGGG
>CAYNYM010000468.1:0-3395 GCA_964401325.1 uncultured Desulfobacteraceae bacterium
CAATGCGCGGATAGCGAAGGGTTCGGAAACTAATAGCCTTTAGCCTACAGCCTAAGCAACCTGAACTGTTACCGCTTTTAAATTATTTGTAAGGGGAATTTTCCTTGGCCAATGGTCGCATGTTCCATTAAACGGGGTACGGGGTCTCCCATTGACAATGCCGGGAAAGACAATATTTTGGGTTATTGGCCATATGTCAGGCAAAAGGTGTTATTCAAAATCATTGGATAATCACGAGACTCATGGCAGTGCCAGACCCGGATCCTTTCCGGAGCACCAAACGGGAGACACACTTTTCACCTTAGGGGGCGCCATGAAAAATAAGGAGGTGAGCATGGAAAAGCTTATCGAAAAGATAACCGACTCCGCGAGAAAGTTTATGGAGGAAAGGAACATTGAGGACGTTACCTTCAGACTGATCGAGGATGAGGTTGCGGGCTGCTGTGTGGGTGTTCTCAGGGAAATTGAACCGGTATACCGGGCGCCCGACAATGCCTCGGGGTATCTATACTTCGAGGTTGAAGGTCGGCACGTTTACATTTCACGAAGGATCAGAATCATGCGGCCCCTGACATTGACGACAGAGGGGCTCTTTAAAAAGAAACTATTCCTTTCCGGGGCCACCGTGCCTATTTGACAGGCTTTGAAAAACGCTCGGCCCTGCTGCCTGTGAAATTTTCCTCATCATGCGTGCTTGCTCCCCAGCCCCCGAGTGAAAGATGAACCGCAAAAAAGAGAACATCGAACATCCAACGTCAAAATTTGAATGTGTAAAAGAAGAATTCCAATCCTGACTTGGAAGCAAGGAGTAAAGCGTCTGGAGCTAGGGTTATATCAATTTGTTTTTCATTCGATGTTTGATGTTCAGAGTTCGATGTTGGACGTTCATCCTTCAATCGCATCAAAAAACGCCCGGGGACCGTCACGACCCACCCCGGG
Organism: uncultured Desulfobacteraceae bacterium; assembly: GCA_964401325.1. Taxonomy (GTDB): domain Bacteria; phylum Desulfobacterota; class DSM-4660; order Desulfatiglandales; family HGW-15; genus CAYNYM01. The sequence goes on from CAYNYM010000468.1 coordinate 940, forward strand.
CGTTGATGTTTATACGTTGCTGCTTTTAGACTGTTTCCGGTGTCGGTTCTAATTTTTCTCCATAAACCTTGTTGAAGACCACAAGGCTTTCGATGATCATCCAGATCTCGAGAACCATGGTACAGAGGCCGATAAAGAAGAGCAGCCAGTTGCCGGATCCATAGAAGTTTTTGAGGTTGATGATCATGGCCCAGCCGGTCATGATGATCATGAAGACCATGGGGATCATGGTGTAGGCGACGGGGCTCTTTTTTCGGGCCAGATAGATGGTGATCACCAGAAGGGCCAGTCCCGCCAGGAGTTGGTTGGTGGCGCCGAAGAGGGGCCAGAGTTTCATGGCGCCCGCGCCGCTGCCGTTGTAAAAGGCCAGGATGAAGGCGGTCACCACGGCAATGATGGTGGCGGGGTGTCTCTTGGAGGCTGCAGGGATACCGATGGCGGTGGTGAGTTCGCCCACGATGTATCGCTGTAAACGGGTGGCCGTATCCAGGGTGGTGGCCGCAAAGGAGGCCACGAACACGCCCATGATGGTTATGGCGATCTGGTGCGGGATCCCGATGGCTTCGATCATGTTGGCCGAACCCACAACCACGGCACTGAGCCTGTTCCCCATGCCGGTGCCTCCGATCCAACTGCCGTAGTGATGGGTAAAGGCCGCCACGCCCGTAAAGGTCTCTCCACCCTTGGTGAAGCCCATGGCGATACCGGCGGCGCAGGCCACCACCACGAAGGTGGCGAGCATTCCCTCGAGGAGCATGCTGCCGTAACCGATGGAGAGAGAACTGGTTTCCGCATCACACTGTTTGGAGGAGGTCCCCGATGAAACCAGGGCATGAAATCCCGAGATGGCCCCGCAGGCGATGATCACAAAGAGCATAGGAAAGATGGGGGGTGCCCCCTTCGGAGAAAAATTAGCGGCCGGCGCCACGATGGTGGGGTGGGCCACCAATACGCCCACGGCCAGTAAGGCCAGAGCCACAAACAACTGATGGGAGTTGATGTAATCCCGGGGCTGCAACAGGGTCTGAACCGGCAGCGTGGAGGCGATATAGGCATAGATGAGCAGGACGATCACCCACAGGGCGATGGGACTCAGGCCGCCGATGGCCGGCATCTTGATGGGGACATAAGCGCCGATGATCACGGTGACGTACATGAGGATAACGGCAATAATGCTCATGGGCAGGTGGGAGGCGCCTTTTTTGTAGACCATATAACCCAACCAGAGGGCAATGGGGATCTCCAGGAAAACCGGCAGGACCGCCTGGGGATAGATCGTGAGCACCACGCCGATGACCACGCCGAAGATGGCCACCACGATCCAGAGTTCGAAGAAGATGATGAGAAGAAACAGGACGCGAACGCGTTTGTTGATCACGTCCGACGCTATATCTCCGATGGAGCGACCCTGATTTCGAAGCGATATGACCATCGCCCCGAAGTCATGGACGGCCCCCATGAAGATGGAACCGAGAAGGATCCACAGCATGGCCGGGACCCAGCCCCAGATAATGGCCACGGCGGGACCGACAATCGGGCCGGTGCCGGCAATGGATGTGAAATGATGACCGAACAGGATGGGCTTTTGGGTGGGAACAAAATCAATGTTGTCCTGAAATTCCTTGCTTGGGCATACGGCTTCCGGGTTGAGTTTGAATATCTTTCGGCCCAGAAATTTGCCGTACGTGTGATAGGCGATCAAGTACAAGATGGCGGCACCAATTGCCAAAACTAGTGAGTTCATCCCTTTCCTCCTTTCGATGAGGTCCTGTTGAATTCAAAACCTAACTTAAAGGAAAAGCGCTTTTTCACTATTTCACATGCACAAAGAATTTAGAAAAATAATACCGTCCGATACCTCCTTTCTAAAATATAATTGCCAAATCCTCGTAGCTGGTTAATAAAACCTTAATAAATGCCAAAAATGTTTAACATAAAATAATTGCCAATGTCAACGCCAAAGAAGCTAGTGGTTTATTCAAGAGGATTAATCAAGAAATGGGAAAATGAATATCTGTTCACCGGACATTCCCGGTTCGTCGGATGCATGCATTTATCGTGTCTGAAAAGACGAGATCCGGTGCCTGGATTCATCGGCGGTCGAAAATCCCGCCGGGCCGATCTTGAAGATAGACCCGATCAAATGTCTTTCCCCTGGAAGCCCGGTCAAACCATTCGAGTCCGATTTTTCGGCATTTCGGACAGGCCCTTCTCGGAATATGGACCCCGAAGATGTTATAACCGGTACTTGCCTTGGATTCTATGGCCAGGGCGCCGGCACAGTCCGAACAGCAGCGGATTTTTTCATTCTGCGCCTCTTGAATGTTATCCGTATCATAATACACATTCTGTGCCCGCCGAATAATATCCCCTTCTTTGCACTGGGGCCGAGGCATCTCTCCATCGAGAAATGAGATGGACAACTGGTCCACCAGTTCTTGAATATAATGGGTAAC
>CAYNYM010000469.1:0-3391 GCA_964401325.1 uncultured Desulfobacteraceae bacterium
CACCTTTCTGGAGATCCCGCAGTTCGAGAAATATCTGGTCAACTTCTTCTCGTAATTTTTTTTGCTTTTCTTTCAACTTCTCGAATTCTTCCTTGGGAAACCTCTCCTTTTCCACCATGGCCTCAACCTGGTCGATATGGGCGGGGTTTCCGTCAATCAGTGGCATGACCTCGGGACGTTTAATCTGCCCCACCTGCACGTCCACAAGGGCAAAGCCCTGCTCCCTCACCCTCTTGTCAAGATCCTTGAAAAAGCTCTTCCCCTGTTTTTCATATTCCGACATGATTTCTTTTTTTCTGGTCAAATAATCCTGGCTTTCAAAGAGTTGGGGAATTTCTTTTTTCAGTTTCTCGACAAAATCATGGACCTCTTTCTTGAATTTTTTGCCCAGGCCCGCTTTAAGCCTGATGAGGATCGGGGCCTCGTTGTTCTTGAAATTATTGACATAGCATAGGTCATCAGGCACTTTACCTTCTTTTTTGGTTAGTTCTTCGAGCAGTTTTTTGACCGTAGACATCCTTCCGGACCCGGGGGTCCCGGTCACGAAGACATTGTACCCGGGGCTGTTTACTCCCATTCCAAAACGAAAGGCCTCGACGCCACGCTCCTGTCCGATGATCTCCATAAGGGGTTTTATGTCTTCCGTGGTATCAAAGGGCAGTGTGGCGGGATCGAGTCTCCACCTGAGCTGTTCAATGGGGATTGCTTTATCTGACTTTTTCCTGGGCATCTATGACCTCCTTGTTGTCTCTTATGCCGAATTTCCCGAAAAGTCTTTCAACCCAACGATTCTCCTCATCAGGAAGAAGGGGTAAGCGCATGTAAATGTGAATGTGAGGGATTGTTTTAGGTTACCTTACCTGAATCCTGATGTCCCGTGCCTTTTCAGCCTTGCATTTGGGCATGACAATGGTCAGTACGCCTTCTCTATGGACGGCATCCACCTCATCAATGGATACCTTGCAGGGAAGTTGAATGTTGCGGGAAAAACCGCCGTAACTTCGCTCCATCCTGTGGTAGTCCCCGCGATCGTCCATGATTTCCCGTTTCATTTCCCCTCGAATGGTCAGGATATTTTCCGTAATGGATATTTCGAGATCGTCGGGGTCGATGCCCGGCACCTCAAGCTTGAGGATCAAGGTGTCCTTTGTCTCGGACAAGTCAAGGGTGGGAAGTCGTCTGGTATGTCTGGGGAAGAGTGGAACGCCAAAGTCATCCCAGAGCCGGGTGAAGAGACGGTCCATATCGCGTCTTAGTCTGTTGATTTCTTGATTCTTCCAAATAATCAACCCTGCCATTTTAAACCTCCTCTGTATCAAAAAAAATCAACCGTTTTACCTGGAACTGATCGTCTCAAGAAACCCTTCACGGTTCCTTGCGGTTGTCCCTGGGTTGAAGGCTTGAGGATTCTAGGTCTGATATAATGCATGAAGGATGAGTGCGTGACTTGACTCAATGACTCAAAAAAACAGGAATTACAATTCCAACTTTCTTGCCTTTGCGTGTTATTGTATTGTAAAAATTAGTCTTTAAGGATGCAAGTAATTTTTCCCAGGCACCTTTGGAGGCGGAACATATCGCCAGATTCAGAAGGACAAATCATCAGGCCATCCTTGGTTTCCTGCTGCCCTTTGTCGCGGCCGGTTCGGCGTCCTGTTTCGTTCTGTATGGTCGAGACGATCTTTTTTCACAGGGCTTTGTCGTCCTTTTCCTGACCCTTATCCCGCTTATCTTGGTCGCAGGACTCGTATTTTCCATTCGGTCCATTCCTCGGATCAAGGACCGGGGGGACAAAGACTACGCCTTTTCGGGTCTGGCCCTTAACCTTTTCTTTATTGTGATCTATGTGGTTGCCGTAGTCTATTGCCTTTTTTTCTTGTAGAACCCACTAAATTGTTGTGGCCATGTGGGACAAAAATAGTAAAATGTGGCCCGTCTCCTGAAAATGCCGCCTTTTGGATACAAGGGCTCAGCCTTCAAATCGGACCCGAGACCCTGAATTTGAAACAATAACTTCGTTTTTTCACCAGCCGAACAGGTCTCCTGCAGCTCCCTTTGAACCCGTCTAATCTATCCTTTTCATTTATTTTTTCCTTGACAAAAAAAAAGGAGTGGCTTAATAGTGTCATAAAGTGCAACAAAGTGTCACAAAGTGTCAAAACTATGTTCAAAGGGCGTTCAAAACATAATCTCGATGTAAAAGGGCGGCTGGCCATCCCGGCTCGGTTCAAGGAAGTCCTGAAGGGGAAGACCGACGACTGCCTGGTGCTCACCAATCACTTCAATTGCTTGTGGGCCTTTGCCCGGGAAGACTGGCAGGTCATCGAGGAAAAGGCCGCAAGGATGTCCCTCTTGGATGAATCGGTCACCAAATATCTGCGTTACTTTATTTCAGGCGCCCAAGAATGTCCACTAAAACAGGGCAGAATTACGATTCCTCCGGACCTGAGGGAAACCGCAGGCCTCAATAAGGAAGTGGTCCTGGTCGGTGGTTTAAAGATCTTTGAGATCTGGGATCGGGAAAATTGGGAGGTGGAATTCCAGCAAGTCAAGTCGGAGTTCCTGGATGTAAGCCAGAAACTTCACGAACAATTAGGCATTTGAGAGAGGTCCTGAAGTGGAATTTCCCCACCAGCCCGTCATGGTTCCCGAAGTGATAAGTTCCCTGGTAACGGACCCGGAGGGGATCTATGTGGACGGCACGGTCGGGAGCGGTAAGGGACGGCTCATTTGCCTGGACCGAGACCCGGATGGCATATCGCTTTCCGGAAAAAGACTTGCCACATTCGGGGAGAGGGTCTCCCTGTTCAAATCGAATTATAGTGATCTCTCTGAGATCCTCGCGCAAGTGGGAGTTCAAACCGTTCGCGGTATTTTGCTGGATCTCGGTATGTCTACCTATCAACTGGACCACTCCGGCCGGGGGTTCAGCGTCGGTAAGGACGAACCCCTGGATATGAGAATGGACCCCGAAGAAGCGGGCGACGCCGCTGAATTGATTCATACTCTGACGCCGAAAGAACTGGAAAGGATCCTGCGCACTTACGGGGAAGAGCGAAGGGCGAAGGCGATTGCGAGGGCGATTGACCGGGAGCGAAAAAAAAAAGCCTTCGTTCTTCCAGTCAATTGGCTGCCCTGGTTGCATCGGTCGTACCCAGGACCTACGGTCCAGGTGCACGCCACCCGGCGACCCGAACGTTTCAGGCCTTCAGGATTGCCGTCAACAGGGAATTGGAAAATCTGGAATTATTCCTGGCGAGGGTCCCGGCCCAGATCGAGGAGGGGGGCCGACTGGTCGTTTTAACCTACCACTCTCTTGAAGACAGGATGATCAAAAGGGCCATGGCCCAATGGGAAAAAGGGTGTACCTGCCCCCCGGATCTTCCCCGAT
>CAYNYM010000470.1:0-3385 GCA_964401325.1 uncultured Desulfobacteraceae bacterium
TAACCCGCGACCTCTATCTCATTCAGGAACTCACCCAGTTCATCATCTACGGCATCTTCGGCATAAGTCTCTCGCTCCTCTGGGGATACGCCGGTATTCTCTGTTTCGGACATGCCGCCTTTTTCGGTATAGGGGCCTACATCATGGCGCTTGTCACAAAGGGCATGATTCCCGGCCTGACAGGGGTCCTGACCGCCAGTTGGATCGGTATCCTGTGTGCCGTCATCGGGGTCGCCATATTTGCCATGATCGTCGGCTATTTCCTCTTTTACGGCCGGTTATCAGGTCCCTATCTGGGTGTCGTCACCCTGGCCATCGCCATCGTTGCGGAGCGAGTGGCCACCAAATGGTACTACATCGGTGGTTTTAACGGCCTTATCAATATTCCCCCCCTTTCCCTTGGTGGCATGCAGATCACCGACACCTATGCCCTCTTCTACCTCATTCTGGCTGTCGCTTTTCTTGTTTATCTCTTCTGCGATCGTCTTGTTCGATCACCCTTTGGCATCATTCTGGCCGCGATTCGAGACAATGAAAATCGTGCCGAATTTTTCGGCTACAACATCGCCCAATACAAGATCGCGGTCTTTACCATTGGCGCGGCCGTGGCCGGGCTGGCGGGAGCCCTCTTCGCCTCGGTCACGGAATTTGTCTCCCCGACCATTGTCGGGTTCGTCCTTTCCACAGAGGTCCTGATCTGGGTCGCACTGGGAGGAAAGGAAGTCCTCTTGGCGGCATTTTTGGGAGCCATCCTGGTCCGAATCCTGGAGGCTTATTTGTCCGACATGCTGGCCTATTACTGGATTCTCATTTTGGGGGCATTTTTTGTGGTCTGCGTGATGTTTTTTCCCAAGGGCATCTTTGGAAGCCTCCTTTCGGAAAGAAAACATTTCGACAAGGGGAAGAAGGTGCCGGTCTCCTAGTGCCGGAAACAAAATAGTAAAAAATGGAGGGCCCGGCTTTGTCTTAAGTCCAAAGGGGTTTTATCTTATCGGAAATTCAAGACTCGAGGAGTAATGGAATGGTGGAGTGATGAAAAAAAACTTCTGACCGGCCACGGCGGTATTCCATAACCTCCATTTTACAGATCTCAGGGTTGCCCATCATTTTCCCAATCCCGCTAACAATACATCAACACTCCAATCGCCCATATCATTTTTTTTGCATAGCTCATTACCTCTGACCTGGCCCTAAGGACCAGGTTTATAACAACGAATAGTCCCGAACCAATATTCCATGTGTATAAAAAAGGCCGAATCCGCAAGGATCCGGCCCTTTACATCTCTGGCATCCTGAATGACGATCGAATGCCCATTCCTCTCTTTTTTCAGTCACCATGCGGCATCACACTTCGCCGCGGTCTCTTCAAATTAGAACTGGGTTAAGCCGCCTGTGCAGCAGCCTTCCCCAGGTCGAAGGCCTTGAGGTTGGACTCCAGGAAGGCCTTCTTGGTCTGGGTGGAGATGGTCTCCTTCATGGCCTCTTCCGTAATATCGATGGACCCTGAGCCAATCAGGGCCCCGACCATGACCATATTCAACGACAGAGGGTTACCCGCCTCCGCCGCCATATCGTTCCCGTGAAGTGTTATGACCTTGGCTACCTTGCCCCTGACATTCTCCACGACTTCGTCAACCGATGGGTAGGTTCCCTGACCCACGGCCACGGTGAAGGGAGGAAGGGGCTGGACATTTGTAATCACCAGGCTGTCCTTGTTACACCTGGCCAGCAGCCTTGCAGTCTCAACAGGTTCAAAGCTCAAAAGTACATCACATTCACCGTTGGAGACAATGGGGCTGGTTACATCACCTATCAGCACGGCTGATTCCACCACACCACCCCTCTGGGCCATGCCGTGAATCTCACTGACTACGACCGGTATCCCCAAGCGAAGAGCGGTCTGGCCCAAGAGATTGGAGGCCAGCAGGTTACCCTGACCACCGACGCCGACGCATATGATTCTCTTTGTTTCCATGTGCACCTCCTTTAACCTTTCACTGGCGTAATGGCATTTTCAGGACAGACCTGTGCACATACTGAGCAGCCAATACACGTATTTTCGTCGATTCTCACCTGCTCCCCTTCAAGGAACATGGCCGGGCATGCGAGTTTGTTGAGACAGTCACGATGATTCTGACACTTGTCCGGGTCGACCTGGAAGGGCTTAGCTTTTCTGCCCTTGCCGATGGCCTTTGCAAAGAGCGGGCAGATCTCTCTGGAAATAATCACAGAGATGCCGTCATACTCCATGGCCGCCTTGACCGACTCGATGGTCTTTTTGATGTTAAATGGCTTAACCACGTGGACGTCCTTGACCCCGACCCCCCTTACAACCTGTTCCAGATCGATCTGAGGCCAATCAAATCCCATGGGCGAGGCATCCATGCCCGGATGGGGTTGATGGCCCGTCATGGCGGTGGTGCCGTTGTCCAGAATCACCAGGGTAAATTTGTGATTGTTATGGACCGCATTGACCAGTCCTGTGATCCCTGAGTGGAAAAATGTGGAATCTCCGATAAAGGAGGCGACTTTCTGATCCGTTGCAGTGGAAAAGCCGCACCCACTGCTCGCGGAAGATCCCATGCACACGACAAAATCGGCCATGGAAATGGGCGGCAGAAGGCCTAAGGTATAGCACCCGATGTCTGTCGGATGAATGGAATCCACCTTTTCGTAAACCTGCTTCACCGCATAGTAGGTTGCCCTGTGGGGGCACCCTGCACAAAGGTTGGGCGGTCTCCCGGGCAGTGCAGGGAGATCAGAGACCTCCACCGGCACTTTCGGCGTATAATCCATCCCGAAGTATTCCGCCACCGCCGTTCTTACCATGCGGGGATCATACTCAAAGAGCCGTGAAAACTGTCCTACGCCCTTACCCTTGACCGGGAGGGTCAACCCATTTTCCTGGGCAATGGCCTTCAGATCGTTTTCCATGAGAGGTTCCAGTTCCTCAACCACGAGGACCTTGTCGACCGATTTCATGAAGTCGACGCAGAGTTCCTTGCTCATGGGCCAGGATTGTCCCATTTTGAGAAAGCTGACCTTGTCGGCAATTCCCAGATCCGTGATAGCGTCTTTGACATAGTTGACGCTCGCACCGTTCGCCACGATTCCCCATTTTCCGCTACCGATGATTTCGTTATAGGGGGAAGTCTTGGCAATGCCCTCAGCCTTACCCAATTTTTCGATAAGCTCTACATGGAGTTGTCGGGAAACCGCCGGTACGGTTACCCAGTGAAAGGGATTCTTCTCGAAGTGCGCCTTGGTCGAGACGGGCTTTAAGTCGCCCAATTTGACCGCTCCCCTGATGTGGGCCAACCGGGTTGTGGTCCTCACAATGACAGGAAGCTTTAGTTGTGCTGAGAGGTCGAAGGCATAGGCTGTC
>CAYNYM010000471.1:0-3380 GCA_964401325.1 uncultured Desulfobacteraceae bacterium
TTGTCCCGGCGACCTTAAAATCCATATCCCCGTAATGGTCCTCATCCCCGAGGATGTCGGTCAGGACGACCATCTTCTCTCCATCCGAAACCAGCCCCATGGCCACGCCGGCCACAGCCGCTTTGATCGGGACACCGGCATCCATCAGGGAAAGAGACCCGCCGCATACGGTGGCCATGGAAGAAGAGCCGTTTGATTCCATGATTTCAGATACCGTGCGAATCGCGTATTGAAACTCCTCCTTATCCGGCACGACCGGCAGCAGGGCCCTTCGAGCCAATGCGCCATGCCCGATTTCCCGTCTGCCTGGTCCCGTTATGCGCCTGGCCTCTCCCACGGAATATGGCGGAAAGTTGTAGTGCAGGATAAAATGCCTGAACCTCTGGCCATATATGGTTTCCATTCGCTGTTCATCCATCTCGGTGCCGAGGGTGGTCATGACCATGGCCTGGGTCTCGCCTCTGGTAAAGAGTGCTGATCCGTGGACCCGCGGCAATACGCCGGCGAGGCACTCTATGGGCCTCACTTCGGAAAAAGGCCTTCCGTCGATCCGTTGACCATCTTCCAGGATCATCCGCCGAATCATCTCCTTCTCCTGTTTTTCGACAGCCTCCCTGGTTTCGGCTTCCCTGCCTTCATAATCGGCAGCCACGGACTCCATAACCTTTTTGTACAGTTCGCTTCTTTTCTTCTGGCGGAGTTGTTTGTCCGCAGTCGTGAAGGTATCCCGAAGCATAGGCTCCACGATTTCAGCAATTTTTGACTCCAGACCGGCATCACTGGTGACCACCGGGGTCGCCCGCTTTTCTTTCCCCACCGCGTTCTTGATCTCGATCTGCATGTCCAGCATGGGCTGGAGTTTTTCGTGCCCGAAGAAAATAGCCTCGATCATCTCCATCTCGGAAACAAAATTTCCCCCGCCTTCCACCATGACTACCGCGGACTTGTTTCCGGCCACGATGAGATTGACATCGCTGTCTTCCTGTTCGGAAAGCGTGGGATTCACCCTGAACTCACCGTTCACCCTCCCCACTCTGACGGCGGCTATCGGTCCCATGAATGGAATATCGGAAATTTCAAGGGCCGTGGAGGCACCCAGAATGGCCAGCACGTCCGCCTCGTTTTCCTTATCGGTCGACAGAACGCTCGCTATCACTTGAATTTCATTGTAATAATTCTCGGGAAAAAGGGGTCTCAAGGGTCTGTCAATGAGACGGGCGGTGAGGGTCTCCCTTTCGCCCGGCCGGCCCATGTCCCTTCGAAAGTAGTTACCGGGAAACTTTCCCCCTGCATAGGACATCTCCTGGTACTCGACGGTCAGGGGCAGAAAATCCACTCCCTCCCTGACCTGATCGGTGGAGACCACCGTGACCAGGACCACTGTCTCGCCAAAGGTCACGACGGTCGAACCGCTGGCCTGTTTGGCTATGCGGCCGGTTTCCAGGTGTAACGTCCGGCCGTCTATTTCTATCGAAGTGCTTTTTATCATTTATCTATACTTCCTTTCACTGAGATCAGCACGGTCCCAAATTCGGGGACGATTGGCGATGGGTTGCGCGCAAGCAAATCGCACTTACTTTCGGAGGCCGAGCTCTTTTATGATATTCTGGTACCTCTTGACATCACAGCGCTTCAGGTAGTTCAGGAGTCTTCTTCTCTGCCCCACCAACTTCAGCAGCCCCCGCCTCGAATGATGATCCTTTTTGTGTGTTTTGAAATGATCGGTAAGATAGGTTATGCGATTACTCAGGATGGCGACTTGAACTTCAGGTGAACCTGTATCCTTGTCATGGATTCTGAACCGATCAATAATTTCTTTTTTGGTTTCTGGAGTCAAAACCACTTTCTTTCCCTCCTTTGGAATTCATTACGGATTAAGTTTGACGCAATCATTCAGTTAAACACCCTCATTAATTTCACCCGACCGCTATCGCCCCCCTCAAAGTGGGGCGCCTTGACTATAGCAACCAGTTCATTCCCTTTGAGCACTTTTAACGGGTTGCCGTTCAGATATGGATTCGGCGTCTCAAAGAATCGGACCAAATCCTCCCATCCAAGTTGAAAGCCGTTTCTTATCCTCTGTGCCATATGATCATCGACCTGCATCCCTTTGAGTTGTGGCAGTGCATCCCCAAGGGGGATGATATTGTCCCCAATTACCTCCTTGCCCCGATGGGGGTCTAAGTTATCTGAGCTTATGGCGTCATCCACCTTGAACGGGCCGATTGACAAGCGCCTCAGTGTCTTCAGGTGCCCCCCCGGACCCAGGCTCTTGCCGAAATCAGCGGCGAGAGAGCGTATGTAAGTTCCCTTGGAGCAAACGACTTCCATGCTGATCTCAGGCAGACGAACGGCCGTAATTTTGAGGGAAAGGATCTTCACCTTCCTCTTTTTAAGATCGATGCTCAAACCTCTTCTCGCCCAATCGTAAGCGCGCCTTCCTTTGTATTTCAAGGCGGAGAAGGCGGGCGGCATCTGATCGATTTCGCCTAAAAATGCTTTGGCCTTTTCCTCGATGGTTCCCGAATATATTTCAGGAACAGGCATGGTTTTGAGCACCCGTCCCGTCAGATCCAGTGTGTCGGTCTCCACCCCCAGCCTTATGGTGGCCCGATAGGCCTTTTCACCGGACATAAGATAGGAGGACAGCTTCGTGCCCTGCCCCAGGAGGATAATCAATAGACCGGTGGCAAACGGATCCAAGGTCCCGGCATGACCGACCTTCTTGATCTTCATAATTCTTCGAATTCTTTGAACCGCCCGGGAAGAAGTCTCACCCGCACCTTTGTCTACAAGCACTATCCCATCGGTGTGATCTAACATTGGTCTGATCTAGTCACAGGATTCATCTTAGTCATTTGATTTGATCTTTTCGAAAATTTTCTCCATATGCCGACCCATTTCAAGAGAAGGGTCATATTTGAATGATATCTCTGGGACATACTTCAAATCCATTCGCGCTCCGATCTCCCGTTTGATAAATCCTTTGGCGCTGTCTAATCCGCCCTGAACCTTATGGATATCCTCGCTCCCGCCCATCACACTGAAATAGATTCTGGCATGCTTGAGGTCATCGCTCACATGAATCCCGCTCAGAGTCGCACCCTTTACTCTGGGATCCTTGACCCTTCTTGTGAGAATCTCAGATATTTCTCTTAGGAGTTGATCGCCTACCCTTACGGCTCTTTTTCCTGCTAACATAGTCTGCCTCGATCCTCAGAAGTTCAGAATTTCAATCTCCGAGTCCACGATCTCCGCAAGGTAAAGGGACTCGATATAGACAAGAATATTGTTCAATGAGGCATCGATATGGCGGCGGTCGTTTCCCACCGAACTGATCCCCAATTCGATCTTCTGCCATTTATCATTGGAACCGATTT
>CAYNYM010000472.1:0-3380 GCA_964401325.1 uncultured Desulfobacteraceae bacterium
GGTGGATATGCCCGCAGATCTGGCAGACGTAGTATTTCGTTTCCGTTTCCGGCAGGAGGTCGTCTTGGGCATCGGTGAAAAGTTGGATCTGCTCCTCATCCGTTTTCCAGGATTGGGCAAAGGCCTTTTTTAGGGCCTTGCTTGCCTCTCTGGCCTCTCCGATCATCGGGGGGTATATGATCTCAACGGCTATGATCTCCTGTTGCAGGGCTTCATTTAGGTTTTCTTCGCTTTCACCGATCTTCCCTCGCATCATCAAAAGGAGCCGCCGTGCATGAACCGACTTGGCTTCGGCCGCGGCCCTGAAAAGCCTGGCCAATTGCTGATACCCCTCCTGTTCGGCCTTGAGCGCAAAGGCCCTGTTTCTGGCCGCCGACCTGGACTCTTCGGCAAATGCCCTGCTCAAATGTTCCTGAAGTCTATTCAACATCGCGATCCCTCATTCCTCGGGCACGAGACCACTCCGACTGAGTCGATCTCGTCAATAGTCTAATAGTCTCCGCCGAGGGTTTCGATACTTCTCACAAAGGCTTTTGGCTCCCCTGTTGATCTTCTTCGTGCAATCAAGAGAATTCGCTCCGAAACTGAAGATGCCCTATCAGGGTTTACGCCTGGCACAATGCCAGCCGTCTGTCAAGAAAAACCGTCCACACCCGACCAGCGGAAATGGAAAGAGGATCACCAGAAGGTGGTCTCAACGGCCTCCCCTGAAAACAACGAGAAAATCTTCCCTCATACTCACCGGTAGCCAGTGAGGCCGATAATTCACCCTGCTTTCGTATCGATACTCCCGTTCGGCATCATCATGCACCAGGCACAGAATCAGGGTCTTGCAGGGGTTCGCATCCGTATATTCGAACATATCCTGATCGCCTCCGGAATTGCCGAAGGCAAGTATCGGTCTTCTGCCGATATGCTGCCAGATATTGATCGCCTTTCCCTTTCTCAGGTTTTTGGGTTGGAGTTCCCTCCCCTGCCGAAAAAACATGGGCTCTCCTTCCTTCATCTCAAAGGCGAGTTCAACCTTTGTGCCGATAAGATAGGAAGGATCGAGACCCAGTTGTTCCATGCCGATGCTTCTGACCAGGGCCTGCCAGGACCCTGAAACCACACCGATTTTAAACTCCCGCTCTTTGAGGAATGTGATTAATTCCAGAACGGGCTGGTAGAACAAATCCTTGTAGGGCCGTTTCCATCGAGGGTGTTTTTCATTTCTCAAGAATCTCTGGACTTCTCTCATATACTGCACCTGCGTGCAGCCCCTGTGGGCTTCAAGCAGTATCTGGACGAAATGGCGCCTGAGATAGGTCCGGTCATTTTCAAAAACGGCCTTGTAAGGCTGTTGATTTCGGAGTGCGCGTTGATGGGTCGCAGACTCCCGCAACCGTTGGAGGGCTATTGCCATGGACAGATAAAGAGGCTTCTCACAGACAATCGCGCCGTCCATGTCGAAAACGGCGATGCGGTCCGGCACCGGCACAAAGTCGGGGCTTCGGGTCTCCGTCACCCGGCTGATAAATCTTAAGATCTTTGCCTTGTTTGATTGCGTACCGCCCCGCCAGGAAGGGAGCGGATCCCGGAAGGAATCGCCCCCCGTCCACCCCAAGCTTGCGCAGGCAAGAATCCACCCGGCCAGCAAAAAACGCAAAACAATCAGATGTGATTGTCTCGTCATGAAGATCTCCTCTACCTGCAAAAAGGGGGATTGGGCAAAGGATCAAACAGAACGGTCGCTGTAAGAACCGGCAAAAGACCTCGATGATACGGGGGCCGCCTTGACAAGCGCCTCTCCATGGACAAGGTCCGCCGGGGACAGAACAGGTTTACAAAACACCTTGATCAATGAATCGACACCTTTCCTGTCCTTTAAAGTACCCCCGCTGATGATGATCCCTACCCCTTCACCCTGGACATGAATTTTCCGGTTTCGGTGTTGACCCGAACCATTTCGCCCGAAGACAGATATTCGGGGGCCTGGATGACATGACCGTTTGTGAGAGTAGCGGGTTTGGTCCGGTTGGTGACCGTCGCCCCTTTGATGGCCGGGACCGTATCAACGATCTCCAGATCAATGGAAACCGGCAGCTCAACACCAAAGATTTGTCCTTCGAGGAGCAGGGCGGTAATGCCCTCAAGCCCATCGACGAACCATGGGACCTGTCCCTCCAGACTGTCTTCGGAAAGGGTGTATTGCTCGTAGTTTTCCGTATCCATAAAGGTAAACATGTTCTGGTCGCTATATAAAAAGCTGACGGGCCGCCTGACAAGATCCATTTCTTCCAGAAAGTCATTTCCCTTGAATGTCTGATCAAGCTTCTGCCCCTCGGGGATGCCGGCAAAGCGGATCTTGTAAAGGGTGTTGGCCCCCCTGGCCGAGGGAGTCTGGACCTCAATCTGCCCCACTTGATAGGGTTGATTGTTGATCCGAACGACTTGGTTTTTTTTCAGATTACAAGCCTTTGGCATGCTATTTACTCCTCTGTCACCTATTCGATGTGAAGGTCCGAATCACATCCTTGTCCATTAAAACGTGAATTTCCTCATCCGTATACCCCAATTCCTCCATGATTGCGAGGGTGTGCTCTCCCAGATCAGGCGCGGCACTTCGAGTTTCCGGCCTGAAGGAACTAAAATGAACGGGATAGCCGGGGATCTGGACCGACCCCAGCGCAGGATGGGTAAAATCTACCACATAATCGTTTTCAAGGGCCTGAGGATCCTGGAGCACATCCCTGATCCTCTGAACCGGCCCAAACATGAGGCCATGTTCACGCAATATTCTGAGCCACTCATCCCGGGGTTTGGCCTCAAAAACCTTGTCGAAAAGGGCAACCAGTGCCTGGCGGTTTTTTTTCCTTCCCTCTTCGTCCGAAAATCGGGGATCTTTCATCAAGTCTTCCCGGCCGGTCGCCTTGAAGAGGGCACCCCAGTATTTTTTTTCAGGGTGATGGGTCCCCATGATCCATTGATCGTCCCCGCAACGAAAGGTATTGCGTAAAGGGGAAAAGTTGGCACGACCCTCTTGAATCGGCTCGACCGCAATAGTTCCGGCCATCATCAGGTTGGCGTACTGGAGCCACAGGGCCGTGCTGTACAGGGAAACGTGCACCTCCTGCCCCAGTGATCGCCGCTCCCGATCAAACAAAGCGGTCATGATGGCCTGGCTTGTCATCATGGAAACCGCCTGATCCAGGATGGCCAGATGCAGGATCTTCGGTTCCTGTCCACCGGTGAGGAACATCATGCCGGACCGGGCCTGGCCCATGGGATCAAAGGCCCCGTCATCGTTCAGGAATCCCTCCGGGCCGAAACCGGAGATGTTCACGTGGATGATCCGGGGATTGATCTTCGAAAGGGTCTTGTAATCAAGTCCAAGCCGC
>CAYNYM010000473.1:0-3376 GCA_964401325.1 uncultured Desulfobacteraceae bacterium
GGGTGCCGTATTTATACGGTAGAAGGGGTGGCGGAAGAAGAGGATCTTCACCCCCTGCAGGAGGCCTTTCTCGAAAAAGGGGCGGTTCAATGCGGTTTTTGCACGCCCGGAATGCTCATGTCCGCAAAGGGCCTGCTTTCTGAAAACCCCCATCCGTCAAAGAATGAAATTCAGGTGGCCCTGTCCGGTAACCTGTGCCGATGTACCGGGTATGTGAAAATCATAGAAGCGATCGAATCCGTAACCGATAACGAAAAGCCGCGGTAGCCGGAGAATAAAACAGTGAGGTGTTTTTGTGAAAGATCTTAGACAATGGATAGCGGCCTTAGAGCGTGAGGCACCGGAGGAACTGGTGCGGGTTCGGAAAAGTGTGGATCCCGCCCGGTTTGAGGTGACCGCGGTGATGGAAAAAATGGAATCCGAAAAGCGGTTTCAATCCGTTTTATTCGAGTCTCCACAATCACATGATCATGGAGCGCACGGTTTTCAGCTTCTCATGAATACCTTCGGCACGTTTGCAAAGATGGCCCTCGCCCTGGATCTCCCGCCCGATACGTCGAAAAGTCGCCTCATGGAGGAAATTCTCAAAAGGCAGGATCAAGAAAAAGATGTGACCGTGATCGCACCGAAGGACGCACCCGTGAAAGAGAATACCGTGAGCGGGGATGCGGTCGATCTCGATATCCTGCCCATGGTCAGGCATGTGGACATGGATGGAGATTGCTATCTGACGCCCATCGTGGCCTCGAAGAACCCGCTGACGGGGAGGTACAACGTCTCGTGGAATCGGATGATGTACATGGATGAGAGGCATCTGGCCATCTACATGTCGCCCAGGCATTTGTGGTCTTATTCACGGGAGGCCGAGGAAAGGAACGAAAATTTGCCCGTGGCCGTGGTCCTGGGGCACCATCCCGCATTCCATATGACCGGTGCCCTTCTGACAACCCTCGACCGGGATGAATACCGGGCCGCGTCAAGCTTTCTCGGGGAAGAGATCCGCGTGACGCCCTCAATCGTCTATGGGGATGATCTCTATATCCCCGCTGACGCGGAGGTCGTCATTGAGGGGGAAATCGTGGCCGGGAAACGGACCGTCGAGGGCCCGTTCGGGGAGTATACAGGATATTCAGGGCCCCAGAGGGTCTCCTGGCTCTTTGAGGCCAAGGCAATCGATTTCAGGTCCGGGGGGACGATTATCGACATCTTTCCCTGCAAGACCGAACATATGAATGCCCACCTTCCCATAGAGGCCAGCATTTTGCGTACCATGAAAGGGGCGGTGCCCGGCGTCATTGATACGAGTTGGGTCGATTCCGGAGGCCCCTTGACCATTATCATCAGAATGAAGAAGAGCGTTGAGGGAGAACCCATGAGGGCTGCCATGGCCGCCTTCAGTGCCAGCAATTTCATCAAAATAGCCATCATCGTCGATGAGGAGATCGATATTAACAATCTCAAGGAGGTCATGTGGGCCGTCTCCACGAGGGTCCAGCCTGAAGAAGACGTGCAGCTCCTGAAAAACCTGCAGGGACACGTCTTGGATCCTTCGCTGAGGAGCGAAATCAAGGGGAGTGGGATGATCATTGATGCCACAAGGCCATTGGATCGACCGTTCCCCCGGAAGGGGACGGTACCCGACGACGTATGGAAGAAGATATCGCTGAAGGACTACCTGAGTGAATAGAGAGAAAAGGACGCAAGATGGATATCATTAATCTGACCTGCCCTAGGTGTTCCAGGGAATATTACGGCGACACGTCATTGCTGTCTCTCGATGTGGAGCTGCACTGTCCCTTCTGCGGGTATTATTTCAGAAGGGAAGAGATCAAAGACATCGCGAACGCCGATCAGAAAACATCTGCCATCGTTCGGCTGAACAGAGATAAAACTTTTTACCGGCCGAAAGAAAAAAAGAATCGAGAGGAAGAGTGATCCATGAGGCGAACGCTTGGAAGCCCCATTCGGAAGATTGATGCCGAAGACAAACTGAGAGGAAAGGCCCGATATGCAGCCGATTATAGCGCTCCGGGCATGCTCTGGGTCAAGGTCCTGAGAAGCCAGGTGCCCAGGGCACGGATTGAAGGGATCGATGCAGGCCCGGCCCTGGCCGTTTCCGGAGTAGAGGGCGTTTATACGGCAAGAGACATTCCCGGGAGCAATCGGGTCGGACCCAGAATCAAGGATGAATTCCTCCTTTGTGAGGACGAGGTCCATGCCGTGGGAGATCCCATGGCCCTTGTCGCGGCTGATTCCAAAGAAGCCGCGGAAGAAGCGGCGAAACATGTCGAGATTCGGCTCCGGGAATTAAACCCTGTGTTGACGATTGAAGAGGCCATGGACTCGAATGCCCCTGAAATCCACGAGGGCGGAAACCTGGTTAAGGTTCGATCCATTGTTTCGGGCCACGCCGAGAAGGCCCTTGAATCGGCCGATATCGTAATTTCAAAGACCTATCGCACCCAGATGATCGAGCATGCCTATATGGAGCCGGAGGCAGCCCTGGCGGCCTATGAGGATGGAAAACTGACCGTCTGGATGCCGAGTAAGTACATCAATGCGGACCATGTGGAGTTGGCATCTATCCTTGATCTGGGATTGGAGGATCTTCGGCTCGTCTTATCGACGGTCGGTGGGTATTTCGGAGGAAAGTCAGGCATTTCACCGGCCTTTTACTGTGCCCTGGTGACCCATCTGACCGGCAAACCTTCGAAGATGGTCTATACCCGGGAGGAGTCCTTTATCTCATCGACAAAGAGGCATCCTTATATCATCGAGCATACCCTGGGCGCAGGAAACGATGGGCGACTGGTCGCGGCCAAGGTCAGAATCCTGGCCGACGCCGGGGCCTATACCGGTTTCAGTCCTTCCGTGCTGTCCCGGTCCGCCGTTCATGCGGTGGGACCCTATTCAGTGCCCAATATCTCCGTGGATGCCTTTTTGGTCTATACCAATAATATCAATGCCGGTGCCATGAGAGGGTTCGGGGTCCCGCAGACGGCCTTTGCCCATGAAGCCCAGATGGATTTTCTCGCAGCAAGCCTCGGCATGGATTCCGCGGCCGTCAGAAAACTAAATTTTCTCAAAGAGGGTTCTCGAACCATCACGGGGCAGCGACTGGAGCACAGCGTGGGCCTGGAGAAGACCTGTGATGAAGTCGTTCGTCTGATTCGAAAGGACGAGCAGAGACCGGACCCGAACGATGAGAGATATCTATATGGGTGGGGTCTGGCCTCCATGTTTTATGGTATCGGGTCCACCGGCATCCCGAATCCGGCCAGGGTTACCCTGGAATGCCGGAAGGACGGCACGGTGAAGCTCTTGGCGGGTGTAACCGACGGGGGGCAGGGGGCCGCAACGGCACTGAGTCAGATCG
>CAYNYM010000474.1:0-3344 GCA_964401325.1 uncultured Desulfobacteraceae bacterium
TTTTTTCCGGAACACTATC
Source organism: uncultured Desulfobacteraceae bacterium (assembly GCA_964401325.1). Lineage (GTDB taxonomy): Bacteria > Desulfobacterota > DSM-4660 > Desulfatiglandales > HGW-15 > CAYNYM01. The sequence goes on from CAYNYM010000474.1 coordinate 20, forward strand.
TCCGGGCAAGGCGAATATGCCAGGTACCTATCTAGTGTCCATCCGGAAATACATAATTTCCGGATGGCGCGATCAGCACTCAGCATTCAGCGCTTAGCTTAATGCTTTTTTTCTTTTGCCGGGGACAATTATCTTCTAAAAAGATCAGAGGAGGACCGTTATGACTTATGAAAGCATCATCCTTGAAAAGGAAGAACACGTCGGCATCATTACCCTGAACCGTCCGGAGGCCTTCAACACCTTTAATGTGTCTCTTGCCCGGGAATTGAGTCAAGGCCTTCTGGAGCTGGAGACGGACAGGACGATTCGGGTCGTGGTGATCAAAGGGGCGGGGAAGGCCTTTTGCACGGGCATTGACGTCTCTGAAATAAAAGGCAAGTCTTTACAGGAATACAGGAAACTGTCGGCATTGATGGAGGGTATGATCCAGGTGATAGCGGAGATGAAAAAACCGGTCATCGCCTCCGCCCACGGCTTTGCCGTCGCCAACGGGGCCGGCCTGATCGCGGCATGCGATCTGGCCGTCGTGGCCGAGGGGACAAAAATCGGGACCACGGCCATCAATGTAGGGCTCTTTTGCATGGGGCCGGCCGTCCCGCTTTCCCGCTCCCTGGGGCGAAAGCGGGCCCTGGAGATGCTCCTGACGGGAGATATGATTGATGCCGGGGTTGCGGAACAGTGGGGTTTGGTCAACCGGGTGGTTCCGGCGGAACAACTGGAGACCGAGACCATGGCCCTGGCCGCTAAGCTGGCAAAGAAGAGTCCCCTTGCGCTCCAGATGGGCAAAGAGGCCTTTTACGGCATGTCAGACCTGGAATATACAAAGGCTCTGGCTTACAGCAACGAGGTGTTTTCGGCCCTTTGCGTGACCGAAGACGCCATGGAAGGGATCGATGCCTTTTTGAACAAGCGGAAGCCGGAATGGAAGGAAAAATAAAATCCCGACGCCTCAAACTGCTGGAGGATTTTTGGATAAAAAGGATGGGAACAGGTTGATATTATGACGAAAATCGATGGATTTTTAAAAGAGTTGAAAGACAGACGCGATAAATTTCTCCAGATGGGGGGTCCCGAAAAGGTCAAACGCCAGCACGATAAGGGATGGCTCACCGCCAGGGAGCGGATCGATCGGCTCATGGACCCCGGATCTTTCGTGGAGATGGGCCTCTTTGCCCACTCGGATTTTCCGGGAGCGGAGGACAAGACCCCGGCGGACAGCCTTATATGCGGTTACGGTCTGATCGACGGCAGGAGGGTGGCGGTGATCGCCAACGATTTTACGGTCCTCGCCTCCACCAATGCCAAGGTCAACTTGAAGAAACTCCTCAACTTTAAAAAACAGGTGAAGGAAAAGGTCAAGGTCCCCCTCATCTTCCTCGGTGAAGCGGGAGGAGCCCGAATGCCGGATTGCCAGGGATCCAAAGAGGTCTGTGCGTTGACCGGCTACGAATTGGACGGCCTCAGGACGGAATATACCCATTTCCGAACCCAGCCCTTCATCTTTGCGGCCCTGGGGGAGTGTTACGGGGTGGCCGACTTTCAGGCCAACCTGGCGGATTTCGTGGTTCAGGTCAAGGGGAGCGCCATTTCGGTCTCCGGGCCCCGCGCCCTGGGCCGGGCCATCGGACAGACTTACACGGGTGAGGAGATGGGGGGGTGGGAGGTCCATTCAAAGATTACGGGAATCGCCGACAAAGTGGCCGAGGATGAGGCGGAGTGCTGGCAGATCATTCGGCGTTACCTGGACCATATGCCCAATCATCATGGTGAACTGCCCCCAGCAAGACCCGTCCCGGGGGGATCCGATGAGAGGATGGCCCAAATCCTGGAGGTGCTTCCCGAAGACCGAAAAAGGGTCTACGACATGCACGGCATTGTAGAGTGTATCGTGGACGGAGGGGAGCATTTTGAGCTGAAGCCGGAATTCGCCCGTATGCTGATTACGACCCTGGCCCGGATCAACGGGGAGGTGGTGGGGATCGTGGCCAACAATCCCATCGTGAACATGGGCGCCACGGATACGGATGCCCTGGACAAGATGATGAGCTTTCTTTGTCTCTGTGATTCCTACAATATCCCCCTCGTTTTTTTGCATGACACGCCGGGTCATATGGTCGGGAAGGAGGGGGAGATCAAGAAGGTGGGGGGCAAGGTGGTCAATGCCCTTCAGTGCCTGTATCAGGTGACCGTGCCCAAAATCACCATTGTTATTCGGAAGACCTATGGCCAGGTGACCGTGAACATGTGCGGTATGGGCGGGGGACCCGATTTCATCGCGGCCTGGCCCACCGCGGAGATCGGATTCATGGATCCCCTGATCGCCGCGGATGTGGTCTATGGAAACCTGCCCGAGGAGGAACGGGAAAAAGAGGTGGAGAAGATGATTGGAGACAGTTCCCCCTACCCGGCGGCCGGCGCCTATTATATCCAGGATATTATCGACCCGAGAGATACGAGGAATTACCTGATCAAGGTGCTCCGGGTTGTTCGGGACGCCAAGGACAAATGGATGAGCCAACGTCATCTTGCCAACTGGCCGACAAATTTTTAGTGGTGAAATTGATTGGTACCGGGCGCCGTTACGGTGCCCTCCCTCGCAACCCCCTGCTATGGGGGAGCGCTGTAGGTTTGTTGTAATCTCCGTTCAGCGTCCCTGACTTTCCTTCATCCAGCCTTGTTTCATTCTTTTCTGAAGAAGGGTTGACCCCTTTTTTTATTTGGTATACAATCGACAATCGATTATATAAAAACGACAAAAACTGGAATTGCGAGAATGAAAATCAAAGGCCTCAGAGATTCTGTCACCGAATATCTTCGAACCCAAATCATCACGGGCAGACTGGCACCGGGTCAGCGATTGAACGAGGGCGAGCTGTCCGAGATGTTCAATGTGAGTCGGTCTCCTTTGCGGGAGGCTCTCCTGATCCTTGAGAGGGAAGACCTTGTCGTCAATATTCCCAGGAAAGGGACCTATGTCACGCCCATGTCAGAAGAAAACGTAAAAATGATCTATCAGGTCATGGACATGGTAGAACTTTATGCTATCGATCAAATCAGGGTCAAAAAAATCACCCATCTCCCTGAACTGGTTGCAGCGGTGGATCAGTGCACCAATATCCGGGTGTCTTCCGGTGAGGGCTGGGAGGAACTTTTGGTGTATAGAAAACTGCTGGCCGGTTTTCACTCCAAGCTCGTGGAATCAGTCGGAAATCCCCATATTATAGAGTTCTACAGGCGGACCTCCGCCAACCTCGCAAGGTATCAATACTTGCAGCTTTCCGAAACGGGAAGCGGAAAGGAGATGATCAAGGAGCATAAACAGATC
>CAYNYM010000475.1:0-3337 GCA_964401325.1 uncultured Desulfobacteraceae bacterium
CCCGCAGGTTGCACCAAATGTCCGCCCCTCCCCTCTATCAATTCGCCCACCAGAACCGGTGGCCCGCCAATACGCCCTTTGAGGTCATGGTCGGGGCCGTGCTCACTCAAAACACGAACTGGAAAAATGTAGAAAAGGCCCTTGAAAACCTGAGAAGGAAGGGCCGACTGAGCCTCAACGCCCTTCACGCCTTATCCCTTTCTCAATTGGCCGAAGATATTCGGCCGGCCGGGTATTTCAACATCAAGGCGAAAAGACTTAAAAACCTGATCGATTTTGTCGTGGAAAGATACGAAGGAGATCTGCTCGCCATGCGCGATGCCGGGACCGGTGCGCTTCGGCCCGGGCTTCTCTCTGTCAAAGGTGTCGGCCCCGAGACCGCCGACAGCATCCTTCTCTATGCCTGTAACCTGCCCGTTTTCGTGATTGATGCCTATACCTTCCGCATCCTGCGACGCCACGCCATGGCCGGTGAGGAATCGACATATGACGAACTTCAGGCCCTTTTCACGGATCACCTGCCCGAAGACCCCCAACTCTACAATGAATTTCACGCCCTGATCGTCATGACGGGAAAAGCATACTGCCGCAAGACGCCCCTCTGCCATCGCTGCCCCCTGCATGCCTGGGGACCTTCGGAAGGCCCGGTCACCCCGGTCGGTTGAAAACGATCGTAACCCCTTTGAGTTGCCTTTTTGCCCGCCCGTGTCGTGACCCCACATCCGGATATGGTGAAATCCCTCCCCTGCCTCGAGGCGTCTGAATGCAGGGCTTGAGGAGAGGTCTCTTGCCCCAAAAGGGGTTGACACGCGCCAAAAGTTAACATATGTACAATCAATATATTAACTAATCGTTCCGGAATTCGTAACCGGTTGGCTTATTGAAAAGTACTCAGCCAGGGATGGGGCATGGCCATCTCTTTTCAAAAGTTCAAACCCATTGCGGAATTCAAGGGCCGGATTTTGTGCCCTTTCCTTCATGGAGGTTTCGAAGATGAAAGAGAAAAATCGTCGGATCGTTCGCACGACCACTTGGTCGGCCGGACCCGGATGCCACGGGGGTTGCGGCGTCCTGGCCCATATCGAAGGCGGCAGGTTGGTAAAAATCGAAGGGGATCCCGAGCACCCGTGGAACCAGGGCAGGCTGTGCGCGAGGGCCCTCTCCATGACGCAGTATATCGAGCATCCCAAGCGCCTGCGGCACCCCCTCAAACGGGTCGGAAAGCGGGGCGAAGATAAATGGGAGGAAATCACATGGGATGAGGCCTTTGACCTGATCGAAAACAGGATGAAGACCATTCGGGAAGAGCACGGCCCGGAAAGTATGATCTTCTCCATGGGAACGGGTCGGGATATCGGCCCCTGGATCTGTCTCCTTGCATATGCCTACGGGAGTCCCAACGTCATGTTCGCCCTGAGCGGCAACGCCTGCTACAGTCCGCGCATTGCCGCCCTGGATACGGTTCAGGGGGACTACTGCGTGTTCGATGCCGGCCAGTGGCTTCCGGAGCGCTATGATGATCCCCGCTATGAAGTTCCCGAGTGCATGATCGTCTGGGGCTACAACATCCCCGCGACCTGCCCGGACAACCTCTTCGGCCATTGGATCATCGATTTGATGAAAAAGGGCACCAAGATCATCTCCATCGATCCGAGGCTTTCCTGGTTCGCCTCCCGGGCCAAACACTGGCTGCCTTTGCGACCCGGGACCGATGCGGCCCTGGCCATGGGTTTTCTCAAGGTGATCATCAGTGAAAACCTTTTTGATCAAGGTTTTCTGGAAAAATGGACCAACGCCCCGCATCTCATTCGACAGGATACAGGGAAACTTCTTCGGGAAAACGACCTGAAGGCGAACGGATCGAGGGACAACTTCGTGGTCTGGGGCGCAGCAGCCTGCCAAGCCGCTGTTTGGGACACGGTCGAACTCGCCTGTGATCCGCCCGATGCCTCCCCCGCCCTGTCGGGTCGATATGAAGTGTCCCTTGCCGACGGGCAAAAGGTGCTCTGCCACACGGTATGGGATGCCTTTTGCGCGAAGGTGGACGACTATCCCCTTGAAAAGGTGGAGAAAATCACCGGTGTTCCGGCCAAAGACATCGCCAAGGCTGCCCGTTTTTACGCCACCAGCAAACCGGCCTCCATTCAGTGGGGCGTGCCCATCGACATGACTCCGGGAATTACCCCTCTCTGCCATGCCATTGCGGCCCTCTGGGCCCTTACCGGGAATCTGGACGTGCCCGGTGGGAATGTCATAGCCCGTTTCGCCTTTGACGCCGTGGCCTATGCCCTGCCCGGAGCCGAGGGGGTCATCAAACTCAAAGACAAAAAGCAGGACAAACCCCGCATAGGGGCCGAACGCTACGGCCCCTTTAACCGTTTTATCTGGCGCTCTCAGACCGATCTGACCATCGAACAGATCTTTACCGAAAAACCTTACCCCATCAAGGGGCTCTGGATCCAGACCTGCAACCCCTTGGCCGGGATCGGGCTGGATCCCAAGAAATGGCGAGAGGCACTCAAAAAATTGGACTTTATTGTGGCTGTCGACCTTTTCATGACCCCGACAACCCAGTATGCCGATGTGGTCTTGCCCGCCGCCACCTTTTTGGAAAAAGAGGGGGTGCGCACCTGGTGGGTGCCCCTCCAGAGCATCAATAAGGCCGTCACGGTGGATGATTGTCGGCCGGACGTTGAAATCAATTTCGAACTTGCCAAACGTTTCGATCCGGACCTCAAATGGGCCAACATCCACGAACTCTTTGACGACATCATCAAACCCTCCGGGATGACGTTCGACCAGCTCCAGGAAAAGGGATGGGTCTTTCCTCCCGAAGGGCACCCAAGCTGCCCTTACCGCCGCCATGAAAAAGGTCTTCTTAGGGCTGACAAAAGACCCGGGTTTCAGACTCCTACGGGCCGGTTTGAACTCTATTCGACCATTCGGGAGGACTGGGACCTGGAGCCTCTGCCTCACCATGAGGAACCGCCCTTCACCCCCGTAAGCCGGCCGGATCTGGCCAAAGAATACCCCCTTATCCTCTCCACGGGCAGGCGTTCCCCGGCTTACTTCCATGCAGAACACAGGATGATCCCCTGGCTCAGGCAGATCGACCCGGACCCCGTCGTGGAGATTCATCCCGATACAGCGGGTGAGCACGGCATCGGCAACGGAGAATGGGTCTGGGTGGAAAACTGGATGGGCCGGGCCAAACTCAAGGCCAAGGTCACCCCCATCGTTCCGCGGTGGATGGTGATGGCCGCTCACGGCTGGTGGTTTCCCGAAAAATCCGGGGCCGAACCGAGCCTTTACGGTGTCTGGGAATCCAATATCAACC
>CAYNYM010000476.1:0-3336 GCA_964401325.1 uncultured Desulfobacteraceae bacterium
GCATCAGGACATAGGCAAAGGAGAAGGGTTTGTCCTGAAAGATGATCTGTTCGAGGTCGGATATGATTTCAAGGGCCCTGTTGTTGGCAGCCAGGAGCCTTCTGAAATAGAAATATTTCTTGTGAAGATCGTTTTTGACCGGCATAGCGTCCCGCCGTTCTTCATTCTGCAGGTTGTCTTCCAACATATTCCGCTTTCCCTTCCATCATTTCGCATCATCAGAATTTCGCTTCTGCTGTCCCTTCGGGCGGGCTCACTGTTTCATGTCCCCATTAACGGCGTGCTGTGCCTCACGGAACCTGCTGAGTTTGGAATAGAGCCCACCCAGGGCCATGAGCTGTGCATGGGTCCCCTGCTCCCGAATGCGTCCCCGATGCATGACCAGGATCAGGTCGGCCTTCCGGATGGTCGAGAGTCGATGCGCCACGACCAGGGTGGTTCGCCTTTTGGTCATTCGAAAGATGGCAGACTGTATGAGTCGTTCGGTTTCAGGATCCACACTGGAAGTGGCCTCATCCAGGATCAGCACCTCGGGGTCATAGGCCAGGGCCCGGGCAAAGGACAGGAGCTGACGCTCCCCTGCCGAAAGATTGCCCCCCCGTTCACCCATCTCCTGATAGAGGCCCTTTGGCAACTTCGCAATGAATGGACCGGCATATGCCTCATTGATGGCCATTTCGACGGCCTCTTTTGAAATTCCCTCATCCCCCAAGGAAATATTATCCACCAGGCTGCCGGAAAAAACAAAGACATCCTGCATCACGAGACCGATATGGGATCGAAGTTCCTCCTTGGACCACTCTCGGATGTCGATACCGTCCAGGATCACCCGGCCTTCCTGAGGGTCGTAGAAACGTTCGAGGAGATTGACCACCGTTGTCTTGCCGACCCCGGTGGCACCCACGACTGCCACCATCTCACCGGGTTTGACCTCAAAGGTCACCCGATCGAGAACCGGATGTCCCTCATGGTAGGAAAAGGTGATCTCCTGAAACTGAAGGTGCCCCCTGACTCTGTCGGGCACCCGCGGATGCTCCGGATCCTTTATCTCTTCCTGCATGTCCATGAATTCGAGTATGCGTTCGGTGGAGGCCATGGCGGACTGCATGATGTTGTACTTCTCTGAAATATCCCGGATGGGTTTAAAAAACATCTGAATATAGCTGATGAAGGCAACGAGGGACCCAAGGGTCAACTGGTCGCTGATCACCTTCCCGCCGCCGTGCCAGATGAGGAGGGCCACCGCAAAGGCCGAAAAAAGTTCCATCACGGGCATAAACACGGCAAAGACCCGGATCTGCTTCATCCCTGCCAGAAAATTGTCATGATTGATTTTTCTGAAGATCTTCATCTGGTCTTCTTCTCTGGCAAAGAGCTGAACGATGCGCATGCCCGTGACCCGCTCTTGAAGGAAGGTGTTGATCTTGGCCACCGTCGCACGCAACTGCCTGAAGGCATCCCGGGCCAGGCCGCTGAACAGCAGCGTCACCACAAAGATGACGGGAAGGAGGATGAAGCAGATAAGGGCCAGGCGCCAGTTGAGATAAAGAAGCACTCCGAGGATGCCTGAGAGGATGAAAACGTCTTTGAAAACAGTAATAATGACGGACTTGAACATTTCGTTCAGGTTTTCGATATCGTTTGTCACCCTTGTCACCAGGCGCCCTACGGGGTGACGGTCAAAGAAGCTCACGGCCTGCGACTGCATTCTCGAGAACAGCTGCAGCCGTATATCCAGCATGATGTTCTGTCCGGTCTTTTCAAGCAGATAGTATTCCCAGTATCCCAAGGCAAAGGAAAACAGCAGAAAAAGAAGAAGAACCAGGCTGATCAGGGTCAATCCCCTGAGATCTTTCGATCTCAGGGCAAGGATTTCTTCCTGCTCAAGGTTCTCAAGTTTTTCCAGCGCAACGGCCACCGAACCATCCTCCATGACCATGGCATTCCGGGAAAGCCCTTCCGGGAATATCCTGTTCAGTAATTCAGGCTCGACCTTATAAAACCTTTGCCCCGAAACAATGCCCTGCGCCCTGTAGCGGTGAAGAAGGGTGGGGTCCATTTTTCGGAGGTCCGTTTGATGAATGAGAAAATCCAGGGCCTCCTCCCTGGTTTTCTCAAGCAGGTGTCCGTAGCGTTTTACAAAAGACCTGATTTCGGTCTCATCCATTGCGGAAAGATCGATTTTGTGCCAGGAGGCCAGGATGTAACGGTCTATGGCTATCTTGGACAGATAGGGGAGCGCCAGATCCAGGAGAGTCATCAGGATGGTCAGGAGAAGGGCCAGGGCGATGATCCGTTTGTATGGAAAGGCAAAACGGGCCAGCCTTTTCAGCAACCTGAAATTGTAGGCCTTGCCCAGTTGATCCTCTTCCATATAGCCATATTCGCCGAACATGATGGTTGTGAGTGCTCTCCTTGGTCCAAATAGGGATTGCGGCGGTCTTTACTCCTCCAACTCCTTGGCCATAAGCTGCCTCTTATAGAGTCTGGTGTACACCTCTCCTGTTCTTAACAGGGTCTCGTGATCTCCGACCTCCACCAACTCCCCCCCTTCCAGGACCACGATCTTATCCGCTCTGCTGATGGTCGACAGCCGGTGTGAGACAATCAGATTGGTTTTCTTGTTTCTTGAGGCCAAAATTTCATTGAGAATTCGTTCCTCGGTACGCGTATCGACCATGGACAGGGCGTCATCCAGGATCAAAACAGGAGGATCGGAAAGGATGGCCCGGGCAATGGTGAGACGCTGCCTTTGACCGCCGGAAAGGGTAATTCCCCGCTCTCCAAGCATTGTGTCCCACCCCTTTTCCAAGCCCTGGACCTCCTCCCAAATTTGGGCGGTCCTCAGGGCGGATTCCAGGGCCTCTTCAAGGATACCATACCTGCCGAAAAGAACATTGTTCCTGACCGTGTCCGAAAAGATGACGCTTGCCTGGGTCGCGAAACCGATTCCCGATCTCAGGGCCTTCAAAGGGATGTCATGGAAATCCGTGCCGTCAATGAACACCGTGCCCGGCGGGGTGTCGAAGAGCCTGGGAATGGCATGAAGGAGACTGGTCTTTCCGGAACCCACCCTCCCGACGATGGCAACGGTCCGACCCTCTTCCACGATCAGATCGAGGTTTTTCACCGCATAGGCCGTTTGTTCGGGATATCTGAGGCTGAACCTCCGAAACTCGATATGTCCTTTGATCCGGAAATCCTTCGCCGAATCATGCGGGTCGCTGATTTCCGGCACTTCTTCAAGAATTCCGTTGATCCGGCGCATGGAGGCAGCCCCTCGCTGCATAAGATTGGTGACCCAGCCCAGGGCCATCATGGGCCAGGTCAGAAGAT
>CAYNYM010000477.1:0-3332 GCA_964401325.1 uncultured Desulfobacteraceae bacterium
GCTATTCGAACCAGCCCGTCCTTGCCGAGGTCTTCCACAAGTCCGGAAATTCCGCCATCGAAGAGCAAACGGTTCCCTTTTCGGGGTCGCTTGGAGGATTTCAACAAACACCACCGGGTATTGGGCGCAGGGGTTCCCCCATATTCGTGTTCAAGGACCAAGACCTCAATCTGTCCGCCACTGGACTTGTGCCCGAAAAGTCTTGCCGGGACAACCCGGGTGTTGTTGATGACCAAGAGATCACCGGGTTCCAAGAGCCGGGGGAGATCAAAAAAATAATGATCGGAAACCGAAGCCCCGTCACGTTTCAAACAAAGGAGACGTGAACTGTCACGCGTCCGGGCAGGGACCTGGGCGATCAGGTCCTCCGGTAATTCGTAATTATAATCCTCAATATTAAACATTTAATAATACTAATTTAAGAAGCGTAACTTAAATAAAATAAGGTTTAAAGTCAAACGATTTTATTCTTTGAATAGGTAAGCGATGATCAGTCCGGCAATCATGGCCGTGAATCCCATGATGCGCAGCTTCGAATCGGGCAACTCCTGGATGGTCCTCATCCATTTTTTCATTTTGTCGGGAAAAGCGAAATAGGGGATGCCTTCCAAGATGAGAATCAATCCAAACAGACATAATAGCAGCCTCATGACGACTATCCCCTTTGACCATATGGGAACTATCTTTGATCTCCGCATGGCCCCGCAGAATCGAACCATCATAGTGACAACCGGTAACAGTGTCAACCTCGCTCAGCATCCCCGATTCATCATCGAAGCATCATCTGTCCCGCGCATCGCGGGATGGCCTTCCGGCCGGGGCCGGCCAAGCCACGCCTGAAGCGGGCAGGCGTTCGTTCCTCCCCCCGGGCCGGAGGCCTTGCGACGGATAGCTCGAAGTGACTAAATTTGATGAATGCGTAAAAGGTCGAATTTTCACCACGAAGGGCACGGGGGGTATAAAAGTCTATATTTTTATTGGGGTTCGTGTCATTTCGACCTTCTTTTAGAAAAGGCTTGGCGCTCCCGTTCTTGAGCGGAATTTTGCCGGCGCAGCTTGTCAGACATCTCATCCCTTGCGGGTGATCTGAAATGACCCTGAATATCTTGATTTCAGACATGATATGCAAATGAGGTGGTGGATTTTGGGGCATATCGGCCTCTTGATGTCATGCGCAATATAAAGGTTGCTAAGGGCTTTTATATTAGATATATTTCACGGTTTATGGCGATCAGCGCAGATCATGTAGATCGTGTATTGATGAAAAAAGAGGAAGCCCTGTTCGCCTTCTATTTGAGGGTCTGGTTTCCCGTCTCACCCAGGCCGATGAAACGGAAAAGCCATTCATTCGGACACAAATTGTGACCTCTCTTTACATCCTAGTCATGTTAGGGAATACGTATGATGAAAAAAATGTTGGACAATGTCTTAAGGACCACCCTGAGACGATGTTTTGCTGAAGGAACTTTGAACCAAACCGATTTACCGGATTATGTCATAGAGGTCCCCAACAATCCGGACCACGGTCATTTTGCTACCAACTTGCCTCTAACCCTCGCATCCTCCCAGAGGCGACGGCCGCTGGATATTGCCGCGGCTATCGTCGAAAAGGTGGAGGATGACGGAGATTTTCTGGAAAAGACTGAGATAGCCGGTCCCGGTTTTATTAATTTCACGATAAAGAGGCAGGAATGGCAAAGGCTTTTGGCCCGAATCATTGAGCAGGGTGATCAATACGGGCGAAGTGATCTGGGACAAAAACAGAAGATCATGGTAGAATTCGTAAGCGCCAATCCGACCGGGCCTCTTCACCTGGGGCACGGACGAGGAGCGGCCCTTGGAGATACTCTTTGCAGGATCCTCTCCTTTACCGGTTACGATGTGGGGCGTGAATTCTACATCAATGACGCGGGTCTGCAGATACGGCTCCTGGGAGAATCCATCTACAGCCGGTGGAAGCAGATAAGCGATCCCGAGTACCCTTTTCCGGATAATGGCTACTTTGGGGGCTATATCATGGACTTGGCCAGAGAGATTTCTCAGGAAATCGATCTTGCTTCCATGGAAAAGGAGGAGGCCATAACCCTTTGTACCGAAAAGGGAAAGAAAAGAATGCTCGCGGAACTGAAGAAGGATCTCGCCGATTTCCGGGTCACCTTTGATGTATGGTACAGTGAAAGCGAGTTGTACGCTTCAGGTCTACTGGATGAATCTCTCAAACTGGCCGAGCAAAAGGGACAACTCTACGAAAAAGACGGCGCGCTGTGGATCAGGACCTCCGTGTTCGAGGATGACAAGGATCGCGTAATCAGAAAGCAGGACGGTCAGTATACCTATTTTGCCACGGATATCTCCTACCATATAGACAAATGGAGACGGGGGTTTACCAAGGCTGTGAATATATGGGGTGCGGATCATCACGGTTACGTCCAGAGGATGAAAGCCGCTCTCCAGACCCATGGCATTGACGAGAACTGGCTCTCCGTGCTGCTTATCCAGCTGGTGAAGCTCTGGAAGGAGGGCCGGGAGGTCAAGATGTCCAAGAGGTCCGGACGTTATGTCTCGCTCAGAGAGGTGATAGACGAAGTTGGTGTGGACGCGGCCCGCTATGTCTTCCTCACCAAGAATCACGATTCTCCAGTCGATTTTGACGTGGATCTGGTCAAAAAGGCGGACAGTGACAATCCGGTCTTTTATGTCCAGTACGCCCATGCGAGGATTTCGAGTATCTTCAGAAAGGCAGCGGAAGAAGGCATCGTATTGCCTGAAAGGCCCGATGGAATTCTTGATCGGCTGTTACTGGATGAAGAACTGACTATTATCAGGCTCATGGCCGAATTTCCTCCTCTGCTTGAAGAAATTTCTCGCAATTATGAACCCCATCGGCTTACTTATTATCTGACGGAATTGGCCTCTTCCTTTCACAGGTATTTTAACCTGGGGACCCGAGTCCCTGAAAACCGAATCGTCAATGCGGATCCGATTCTGAGCCAGGCAAGACTCTTCCTGGCGGAGGGAATACGGATAGTGTTAAATAGAGGACTCGATCTTCTAGGTGTTGAGGCTCCGGAAAGGATGTGAGCAGCGCATTGTGATATATGGCCACAAAGGGATCCAAAACCAAGAGGAAGACGCGAAAAACCTACAAATTCGAAATTGCTCCACTTTCAATGGCCCTTTGGGCATTCGGCCTTTTTTTCCTTCTGGCCTGGATTTTTGCGCTGGGGATTTTCGTGGGAAGAGGTTTTTTGCCCGGGGCCGTAACCGCCCTGTCGGACCTCAAGGGGCAGATAAGAAAACTGCAGGAAATGGTCATTGATGATACCGAGCGT
>CAYNYM010000478.1:0-1124 GCA_964401325.1 uncultured Desulfobacteraceae bacterium
TTACGGTTGAAACGCTCATCATCACGAAGGCTTCGCCGAGAGACGCTTCATCTATTCCCTCCCTGGCCTCTTGCGGTGGATTGAGTGGAAGAGAAAGAGCAAATTCCGTGCCCTTGCCGTATTCGCTCCTGACACTGATATCTCCCCCTAGGAGTTTGAGAATGCTGTAACAGATGGATAGGCCTAATCCATTGCCCTTACCGACCCCCTTGGTCGTAAAGAAAGGATCAAAGATCTTCTCGATATGGTCCTCCGAAATTCCAGAGCCCGTATCGGCAATGACCACTCTGATGATCCGGTTTGTTTCGTCATATCGGGTATTGATATGTATCGTGCCATAGGACCTGCCATCATGGGCGTCAATGGCATTTGTGATGATGTTTAGAAAGACCTGTTGGAGCTGGGAAGGATCCGAGAGCAAAGGGGGCAGATCCTGCTGATATTCTGCAAGAAATTTAATACCGCTCGATTTGGCCTCTCTTTCCATCAGCTCGACCACTTCCTGGAGGAAGGCATTGAGATCGACCGGTTCTATGACCGATTTGGTGCGGCGGGCAAACCTGAGTAGATTTTGAGTGATACGCTTGCAGCGACTGATTTGCAGGTCAATTTGCGACAGAGATTCCATAAGTTGTTCCCTGAAGTCCCCATCCAGATCCGACTTTTGCCCGGCAAAATCCAGAAGAATCTGTCTCTCCGTCAGGATGATGGCGAGCGGGTTATTGATCTCGTGGGCAACACCTGCAGATAGCTCTCCGATCGAGGCCAGCTTTCCGGCCTGCATCAACTGCCTGTTTAATTGATCGGCTTCGATATCGCGACGCCTGATGACTTTAATCAAATACCGGGCACTGATGATGGCGACTATAAAAATGGTCAGGGCACTTAGATGAAGAAAAATCAATGTCGCATAATTGGCATGATTGACCGCATTGAAGGCCTCGGAATAATCCTGCTTTACGACGAGCATCCACCTGGGTTCCTTGAGCCAGGCCGTCGCCATAATTCGTCGAGGGACATCATGTGACCCCTCTCCCCCTTTTTCCGGACCAAGAATGCGAACCTTGATTCCCTCATGCTCCAGTCCGATTGGGGAGCCGGTCTTTTCCATGATTTTGCCGGCG
>CAYNYM010000478.1:1211-3331 GCA_964401325.1 uncultured Desulfobacteraceae bacterium
GATCGTCGCCCGCAATATCCATTTTTTTCCGTTCTCCATACGTGTAATCGCAATAATAAAATGGGGGACATTGCGAAACCCCAGAAACATGTTGCTGATATAGAGACCCTTTTTCATGACCTTCCTGAACCACAGGGCCCGGGAATAATCCTTGTCCATTAAATCATAGGGTCCGATGTATGCCATATGTCTGCCCCGTTCGTCTATCACCCCCAGGTCGGCAATAGAGGCATAGTCCTGGTTCATGATTTCAAACACGTGGGCAAGATTCTCTATCTTTCCCAGGTAATCTCTGGAATGGGTCAGTGCAACAAGTTGCAGTTTAGTACTCCTTTCACTCAAAAACAATTCTATAATTTTCCTGTGATGTGCCACCTCTTTCTGAAAGGTGTTCATCATCCGCTTTTTTGAAAACCTGCTATAGTGGATATTGATGCCCCATCCCACAAGGAGAAGCGGCAACAGAGAACAGATCAGCGTCAGAAAGGCAAATTTACGATATAATCCGGAATAGTAAGCCTTCCCGCGCCCCTTCTCACTATCCTGAATGGCAATTTCATCCACTGTGTTGGAAACCGGCATATTCAAGCCCATGGTTGGCATTCAAAAGGGATTTTCCTAAATATCTCAAGCCTGCAGTACTCTGTCCAGCTTTCATCCGTTAACTCGCCCGGTGCATGCGAATTCATCTTCCCGTGGGCACTTTCGAAGAGTTCCGAAGGACTGCCGTGAACACCATCGATTCAATGGATATTATTTCAATTTGCATGCCAAAGGCCAGCAGAAAGGGGGGGTGTACTGAAAAAGCTTGATAACCTTGATAACGAAGTAGATTCTGTCAAATCGGCACTCCAGAAGGGCAACTCCTTAGCTTTTTCAGACGCACTCAGCTATCGATAAGTCATGACAATTTCTTTTCAAGAGGCCGGGCCATACCAAGATTGTCTATGAAGGATTCAGGCAATATGTGTCAACTCCAAGGTGACGTCCGATGGAAACTGATGTGTTCACCCGACAAAAAGGCGTTCGACCTCACCTCCCTTGTCCCCTTGGTGAAACCGAAGATTCTCTTTGATCTTTAAGGTGAAAATACCTATAGTACGAAATTGAGTAATTATCGTCTGGGTCGGGGAGGTTCATTGAAGACATGCCTTTCATCTTTATAGGTTCCACCGGTGACGGGGCCGGCCACAGTCTTGTTACTTGGGCATTTGGTCGAAGGCTCATGGAAAAAGGTCTAAAGGTGGGCTTTTTGAAGCCTTTTGGCTCTCATCCGATCCATAAGCAGGACCTTTTGACCGATCATGACGCCTTCCTGTTCAAGGAGACTTTTGGCCTTCAGGAGTCCTGCGACCGGATATGCCCCTATCCGGTATTTGAGGAAGCCTGGAGACACAAGACAACGGACGAAATCCTGGAGGAATTAAAGTCCCTCACAAATGAACTTGGCGAAGGCAAAGACGTTCTTCTGATCATGGGTTCCAAGCAGATCTTTTTTGACGACGCGCCCTTTCCATTGCCGGAGATATCGATTATCCCGAAACTCGACACTGATGTCATTCTCATCAGCAGGTTCCGGGAGGTTTCCAAATCCATCTATTCTATTCTTTCCCTCGCCTCTCTCCTCAAGGGCAACATCAAGGGCATTGTCCTCAACCGGATCCCGTCGGATAGGCTGGAGGAAGTAAAGACCCGACTGGTTCCGTCCCTCATTCAAAAGGGCGTTCCATTGACGGCCGCCCTTCCGGAAGACCCCTTTCTTTCCTACAGAAACCTTTGGGAAATCATAGATGTTCTCAGGGGAGAAATACTTAGAGGGGAAAAAAA
Organism: uncultured Desulfobacteraceae bacterium; assembly: GCA_964401325.1. Taxonomy (GTDB): domain Bacteria; phylum Desulfobacterota; class DSM-4660; order Desulfatiglandales; family HGW-15; genus CAYNYM01. The sequence goes on from CAYNYM010000478.1 coordinate 3,039, forward strand.
CCTGGAAAATCCGGTGGGCGGGATGACCGTAGGGTCGGCCGATCTCACAGGGCCGCTGAAAATTTTCAAGAGGGTCTACAACAAGATCATTCTTCTTAAGGCCTCCCTTCCCGGTAAGGCCTTGGTAGATATCTCAGGCCCTCGCCCTGTTGGGGGGATCCTTCTGACAGGGGGCCGTAACCCTGCCCCGCAATTACTGCAGGCGGCCTCTCAGGCCGCCGTTCCCCTTATCAGGATCAAAGAGGACACCTTTTCCGCTCTTGAACGCTTGAACCGCACACCGCCCTATCGCT
>CAYNYM010000479.1:0-3330 GCA_964401325.1 uncultured Desulfobacteraceae bacterium
TCTGTTCAACCAGCAGGATAGAGATAGCGTCCTGCCGGTTGATGCGTTTTATGATAGAAAAGATCTCTTTTACGAGAAGAGGGGCCAAACCCAGCGAGGGTTCGTCAAGGAGCAAAAGTCGGGGTTTACCCATGAGGGCACGGCTGATGGCAAGCATTTGCTGCTCCCCGCCGGAAAGATACCCCGACTTCACATGAAGCGCCTTTTTTAAACGGGGAAAATACTCCAGGGCCTTTTCGATGTCATGCCTGACCTCCTTGCGGTCTTTTCTGCTAAAGGCGCCCGCCTTGAGATTCTCATAGCAGGTCAAGTCACGGAACACCCTGCGGCCCTCGGGCACCTGGCAAATGCCCATTCTGACGATTCTCTCCGGGCTCACGCCGTTGAGGCGCTTGCCCCCGTATGCAATGGTTCCGCTCTCTATCTTGCCGTCCTGGGACTTCAGGACCCCTGATACGCTTTTCAGAACCGTACTCTTACCGGCCCCGTTTGCCCCGAGCAGGGTGACGATGTCCCCGTCCGGGACTCTCAAGGAAACCCCTTTGACGGCTAGGATGACATCGTTGTATGTGATCTCGATGTTATCTGCGACCAGCATGTTCAGATCCCCCGTTTCTCAGCATCTCATACCCCTCAATTTCATACCGAGCCTCGTCTTCTCAATCCGATAACCCATCTCAACCCAGTCGCAGAGAAGCGGACGGGTATCCCTGGGATCAATGATATCCTCCACATCAAAGGCCTCTGCGGACCGAAAAGGAGAGGCATACCCTCGGTACCTGTCTTCCAGTTCATCCAGCAGGGCCTCGGGATCTTCAGCGGCTTCGATCTCCGCCCTGTGGGCGGCGTAGACCCCGCCCTCTACGACGATATTGCCCCAATTGGCCGACGGCCAGAAATAGCGCCAGTTGAGTCCGCTGTAATCCGCCTGACTTCCGCCGGCCACGCCGTAGGCCTTTCGGACATAGATCGCCACGAAAGGTACCGTGGCCTGGTAGACGGAAAAAACCGCACGAACGCCCTTTCGAATCGTACCGTTCAGCTCGGCCTCTTTTCCTACACGAAAGCCCGGTTGGTCCACAAAATTGACGATCGGAAGGTGGAAGGTGTCACACATGTCTACGAAACGCTGGAATTTCTCCGCCACGTCCCATCCGAAGGACCCCGCCCAGAACCTGGGATCATTGGCCAGGACACCGACCGGGTACCCGTTGAGCCTGGCCAGTGCGGTAATTTGGGCCCTGCCCCCTTGCCGGCCGATCTCAAAGAACGAGTTTCGATCGAACACCCCTTCGAGGATCCCGCGCATGTCGTAGGGCCTTTTCGGGTCCCGGGGTATGATGGAAAGCAGTTTCTCCTCCCGTCGCCCCGCATCGTCTTCTTCTTCCTTTTTTCTTCTCGGCATTTCCCAGATATTGGAGGGCAGGTAGTCCAGGAACCGCCTCACCTGATCAAAGGCGTCTTCCTCGTTTTCCGCTTCATTGTCCACCACCCCGCTCCGGCGGGTGTGCACTCGATACCCCCCCATTTCCTCCTTACTCACCTTCTGGCCGAAGGCCTCCCTGGCCAGGGCCGGTCCGCCGACAAAGACCTGGGATGTTTCCTTTACCATAACGGAAAAATGAGAGGAGACCATGAGCAGTCCCCCGGATCCGGCCGTGGGCCCCAGGGCCACGGAGACAACCGGAACCATAGACATGATGTTGACAAGATCTTTCATGGCGAAATCAGGAAGCGTGGGAAACTTGACATAGCCGAACCTCAAGATTTCCTTGATCGTACCCCCTGCCCCGTCCAGCAATCTGACGGCCGGGACTTTCAACTCCCGGGCCATTTTCATGGCGTAGGCCAGCTTGACCTTGTAGAGGTCCCCCACGGAGGCCCCCTTGACCGTGAAATCATCGGCAAGCAGGGTGATCTTCCTCCCCTCAAGGGAACCCGTACCGATCAAAATAGGGCAGGGGGTAAAGGCGGCGATATCGCCCCCTTCATAGGAGGACTCTCCGGCCAGCCCCCCCCTTTCCCTGAATGAGCCGGGATCCAGCAGGGCCTGGATACGTTCCCGGGCGGTCAGTTTTCCCAGTTCATGCTGCCTCTTGACGTTTTCTTCCCCCCCCATCCGTTGGGCCAGTCGCTTTCTCTCTTCAAGTTCTTCAATTGCGTGTTTCCAAGACATCTATACCGCCTTCCTGCCTCATCATTTTATAGTGCGCCGGAAGGATTCGTTCCCCAATGTGTGACCGGTCAGGACATAACCCATCCGACATTTATGCTTGCTGTGTAGTTTAATTTCAGGAAAAAGGACTGCTCAAAACGGGCGGTTGACAATACTTCCTGGGACGACATGAATTCAAAAAGGAGGATTTTTCAGATCAGAGTGAAAAAGGATTTGCACACCGGGGGATTCTTCTTATTGCCCCTGATGTTTATGGGATTTAGGCCGTTATGCCCAACTCATCCCGGCAACGCGATGTTTTCTTCTCCCGTTTTACCAAATTTTTTCAGGGCGTCGACTTTGTATTGAAAAGACTTTTTGATATGCGCCTTTAAAAGCTCTCTGGCCTTTGTATAGGCCCGCCTTTCAATACAGCCGACGATATGCTTGTGCTCCTTGATCATTTCCCCTCCGCTTCCCGTCTCGGAGAGCTGCAGGTATTGATATCGTGCGAGGTTGGCGGATGTCCGCCTGTAGAAATTGAGAATAAAGGGATTATCGATGACTTCAACGAGTTTGTAATGAAAACCGGCCAGAATTTTCCGATATTCCAGCAGTTCCTCCCAGCCCCGCCGGGAAGATATACGCACACCGTTACAACGATCCACCGCGGCGGCCAGTTCAGGCAGATGGGTGATTTTATGGGCCCTCATGTGATCGATAGCATAGAGCTCTACCATATCCATGACCTGATAGATCATTTTTACGTTTTCCTCGGACATGGACGTGACATAGGTCCCTTTCCTGGGGATACTGACGACCAGGTCTTCCCTTTCCAGGATCAGAAGGGCCTCCCGCAAAGGGGATCGACTCACATTGAACATCTCGGACAATTCGCCCTCGTTCAATCGCTGACCCGGAGACAGTCTGCCGGTGATGATCTGAGTTCGAAGATATTCGGTTACGGAATCTCTGAGGCCTTTGATTTTCATGCTCGGCATTCCAGTTTCTGTCGTTTTTATATAATCGATTGTCGACTGTATACATAAATCGCAACCATCTGTCAAGCAAATTTCAAAGTAACTACTCAGCTAGATAGGTTGTAGACATTTAGGCCGTGAGGTACCGCAGGAAGGGAACATGCGTGATCACATATCGAGCAACCAGGGAATTCC
>CAYNYM010000480.1:0-3329 GCA_964401325.1 uncultured Desulfobacteraceae bacterium
CCCATTCTTGAATGCCTGAACGGGCTGATCGAGCAGACCGAACAGCCGCCTTTGAAGAGAATACTGACGCAAACCCGGGAGAGGGTGCTGGAAGGCAGCTCTCTTTCCTCGGCCATGGGGGAACACCCGGCGATCTTCAACCAGATTTCCGTGAACATGGTGAGAGCGGGAGAGACGGGGGGCGCCCTTGACATCATCCTGAGGCGACTGGCTGATTTTTCCGAAAAAAGGGTAAAATTAAAGAAAAAAATAGAATCCGCCCTGGCCTACCCTATTTTTCTGCTCATGATCAGCAGTATCATTATCGTTTTTCTCATGTCCTTTGTCATGCCAAAGGTCATAGGGATTTTTGATGGTATGGAACTGACGCTCCCCTGGTCGACCCGTGCCCTGATATGGATGACCCATGCGATGAAGCAGTTCTGGTGGCTGATCAGTCTTGCGGTTGTCAGCGCGATTGTGCTGGTCGTCCTGTGGGTCAAGACCGAATCGGGGGGAAGGGTCTGGGACGGAATTCGTCTCTCTTTTCCCTTCCTCGGGAAGTTGCATCACAAGGCGGTCATCGCCCGATTCACCAGGACCCTGTCCATTTTACTCAAGAGCGGCATCCCTCTTGTGGATGCAATAGAGGTTTCCAGACTTTCCATGGGCAACCGAATCATGCACGATGCCGTGAAGGATGCGGCCAGACTCGTGGGTGAGGGGGAGGCCTTTTCGACCCCTTTGAAAAAGACAGGCCGCTTTCCACCCCTTGTGGTGCAGTTGATCCGCGCAGGGGAGCAGGGCGGAGAACTGGAAGAGATGCTTGCCAAGGCGGCCGATGTCTACGAAGACGATGTGGAGTCGGCTATCGGCGGACTGACGTCCATAATAGAACCGGTCGTCATCTTGTGTATGGGTGGGATGGTCGGCTTCATGGTCATGGCTATCCTCTTACCCATATTTGATATGACCAAGGGCATAGGCATCCGTTAAACCTTGTTCGAAGTCCGAGGAAGGATGAGTCACGTCGTCTTTCGGGCCTGGAACCGAGTGCCTTATGGCGGAAAACACCAACGACGGTGTGATAATCCGGAAGGAAAAAAGATGATGAATACGCAAAATCTATGTGCCGGGCCTCATGGCCCTGAGAAGGGCTTCACGCTTCTGGAGATACTCATTGTCATCACGATCCTGGGTATCCTTGCCAGTCTGGTGGCCGTGAAAATGATGGACCGGCCGGGTGAGGCGCGGATGACAAAGGCCCGACTCGAAATCCAGACCCTTGAAAACGCGCTCAAGCTTTTCAAACTGGACAATGCCTTTTATCCGACCTCGGAGCAGGGTCTGATCGCCATTGTGGAGAAGCCTGCCGTGGGAAGAATCCCGTCAAAGTGGCGAGAGGGCGGGTATCTTGAAAAGGGTGTGCTGCCGAAAGATCCCTGGGGAAATGATTATCTTTTCCTGAGTCCGGGGGTCTATAACCGGGAGTTTGACATCTGGTCCTATGGCGCTGATGGTGAGGAAGGTGGAGAGGGGGAAGATGCGGACATCGGCAATTGGGTGGTCAGGGAGGAATAAAGCCCGGGGATTCACGCTGATCGAGCTCATGATCGTCGTCTTTATCCTCGGCACGATGACCGGTCTTCTTTCAATCCGTATCGAGGGTGCCCTTTCAGGAGGTGACCTGCGGCTTTCAAGCCGGGTGATCATCGGCGAGATAAACGGCCTCAGGGGCAGAGCGGTCGCCTCCCACCGGGAACAGGTCCTTAGGTTGAATATGGATGAAAATGCCCTGTATTCAGAGGAAACGACGCCCTCCGAGGACTCCTCGACGGTTTGGGGAGGGGAAGAGGGGCCTTCTTCCGCTGAAAAGGGCAGGCCGCTTCCGGAAGGGGTCGATCTGGAAGATGTGTTCTTGTTTTCCCAGGGCAAGATTCAGGAGGGTGAAGCACAAATTAGGTTTTATGCAAACGGGTGTGTGGACAGGAGCCTGATCCATCTCAGAAATGAACATAACGATGTCTATACCCTGGAAGTCAATCCCCTGACCGGGCGTGTGAAGCTGTATGATAGATATGTTGAACAGAGGCTCACAGAATAACGGCTTTACCCTTTTGGAGGTCGTCATTGCCCTTGGCCTTTTGACCACGGCACTGCTGGCCGTCTTTCGACTTCAGGCCCAAAATATCGATCTCCAATACGAGGCGCAATTTGTTACGATTGCCAATCAGCTCGCCCGGGACCGAGTTGCTCGGATCCAGGCATCCGGTGCCCTGACGGAAGGCACGGCATCGGGAGATTTTGGAGAGGCCCACCCGGATTTTTTTTACAGGGAAGAAATCAGCAGAGTGCCGGACATGGACACACTCTACAAAATACGTCTCAGTGTCGTTCTTGAAAGGGGTGCAACCGTCAAGGACCTGTCCCTGGAGACATACCTGTTCAGGGCAGAACAATGAAAGGGTTTACACTGCTCGAGGTGCTTATTTCCATTGCGATCACGGCCATGGTCATGGCCGCTATTTACGGTGCCTATACCTCCAACCTCGGTGCGATCCAGGCGGCCCGGCAGAGCGGATTGGTCAATCAGACGGCAAGAATCATTCTTGATCGGATGTGCAGGGATCTTGAATCGGCCTTTATTACGGCACCCCCTGCACCGGACTCCGAGACGACACCCCGGACCGGACTGCTGGGAGCGGATCGGGAAATCGATGGCATGGCCGCCGACCGGTTCGATTTTACTTCGCTTTCTCATCTCCCTTTGAGTGAAACCGATCTGCATACGGATCTTTGTGAAATAGGGTATCATCTCGAAGCGGACGAGGAAGAAGGCTGCCTGATCATTTATAGACGGGACCAGGCGATCCCGGACCAAGACCTCTCGGAAGGAGGGCGAACCACGGAACTGTCAGGGATGGTCGGTGGCCTGGACATCATCTATCAGGATCGGGAGGGCGAAGAGTTCGATGCATGGGATACCTTTGAGGGCCCCCATAAGGATATCCTCCCATCGCTTGTCCGAATCGCCCTAACGATAAGAGACCAGCAGGGAGGGGATCATATCTTTACAACAAGTGTACATCCGGCTCTGGGGGGAATGGCGCCCCAGGGGCAGAAAGACCAATGAAAAGGCAGGGGTCGGCCCTCATCCTTACCCTGCTGGTGGTGGCCACGCTTACGGGGCTCACGGTCGCCTTTTCCGAAGAATCAAGCCTTGAGTTGAACCTGGCAGGTTATTCAAGAGACGGCGATCAGGCCATCCTGGCGGCCCGATCCGGCGTCCATCTTGCTTTGGCCCTTCTTAACGCGGACGAAAACAAGGAGATGGACAGCCTGGAGGAGGA
>CAYNYM010000481.1:0-3322 GCA_964401325.1 uncultured Desulfobacteraceae bacterium
TCGACCTTGAAAGACTGCCGTCCCCGGTCACCCAGTGTGATTTTACCTGGCAGTTCTCCGGGGAGAGTATCTTTATTCCCCAATGGAAAATGAGGCTCGGCAAGAGCCCTTTCACGATCAAGGGAGACCTCCTGGGATGGAACGGTCTTTCAGGTCAGATTTCAATATCCTCCGATTTCGTTGATACCGCCGATTTCCTGCCAACGGGCAAGTTCTCCTTTTCCGGTGAACAAAGCCCGGACATGAGCGATTTCCTGCACAATACCGACCTGCGCCTGAAAACGGTTTTCACGAAGGGGCGGTGGAAGGGGTTGAACTGGGGACCGCTCAGGGCCGAGGTGGACATCAGGGGGGGGGATATCCATATTGAACGCTCAAGCCTGGGGCTGGAGCATGGCCATATGGATGTTTCCGGATACCTTGATCGGCAGGGGAGGCCCGAGTTGTTTTTGTCGGGGTACGTCTCCCTCAAAGAACAGCCCCTGGATGTCTTGCTTGAAGGCCTTGAAATCAAGGAAGAATACCTGCGGCAGGGCGATCTGACCATGAAGGCACTCTTGCAGGTGAATGGGAAGGAATGGGGAGAGTTGATTCCGAGTCTGACCGGCAGGGCGGATGTTCTCATAGAGAAAGGTCTGATCCGGGACTCTCATCTTTTTGTCAAGATCCTTGATTTCTTGAGTCTCCAGAAGATCTTCAAGAAGCGGCCTTCCGAGCTTTCCAAGGAAGGTCTATACTTTGAGAGTATAAACGCCGTAACATCTATCGAGAACGGGTTGCTCTGCACCGAAGATCTCGTCATGGAAAGTCCCGTCTGGGACACCGTCGCCTCAGGAAAGGTAGACCTTGCACAAAAGACCATCGATTTTGACCTGGGTGTCAGACCCATGGAAACCATTGACTGGATGGTCTCAAGTATTCCGATTCTCGGGCATATCGTAGCGGGACCCGAGAAGTCTTTTCTCACGTACTATTTCAAAGCAGAGGGACCCTGGAAGAGTCCCGAGGTAACGTATGTGCCTTTCAAGAACATGGGGTCAGGGGTTGCCGGTGCCCTGAAAAGGCTGTTCCTCACCCCGGTAAGGCTTTTCAGGGATCTTTCCGGAGGACCGACAAGGGCCGAGGAGCCGGATTCTTCAAGGGAAAAAGAGAAGAAGGCCGCCTTTTGAAATCAAAATATCATACAGGAGGGCGGACAAGCGTTCGTTCCTCTCTTCGGGGCCGGAGGCCTTGCGACGCATCGCTCATATGCCCCGGTCGCCACTCCTCGCTTGCATCTCATCCCTTGCCGGTGATCAGGACGTCCAACAAATCTCCTGATTTGAAAAATGATATGTGACTTGGGCGGTGGATTCAAAGGCTTGCGACAGGGTTGATCATCATATGAAAGCATGGTAGATTTAAAGGCTTTAGAAAAAGATCACAAAAGGGCAGGGGGCAGCATCTGACGCCGATCTTTCTTGCGGATGCCCGGCCCGTTTGATGTTCCAAGTTTTCTTATTGAAAAAACCATGCGTGATTATACGCCCCAGCGGCAGATGGGGCTTGAAAAAGGTAATGAACATGTCCAAACCAGATCTTGTCGATATATTCAAGCATCGCACTCGGCATCCTCTCCGCCCGAGGGCGTCTGATATCATTGAGAGAATCTTTCCCGACTTCAAGGCCATTGAATGCGCCGATTTTTCACTGGTCGCGGGGACCTGTGAATTTCAAAACAAGCGTCTCTATTTCATCGGCCAGCAGAAACCAAAGCCCTCCAATCTAAGAAGCAAGGATGACCTGAAGAAGTTGAATTACGGCATGCTTACCTCCGACGGGCACTCTCAAATCCTTCACTTGCTCAAGGAGGCCAAGGCCTCGGAACAGGACAGGACCTTTTTGTTCTGTATTGTCGATACATACGGCGCCGATATCTCCATGTACTCCGCTCAGCGGTTCCAGGCCTTTTTCATCTCCTACCTCATCAAGGAATTCCTGACCATCCCCGTCAGGACCATATCCCTGGTCCTTGGCGAGGGAGGAAGCGGAGGCGCATTGGCCATTCAGGGAACGGATATGAGAGGCCAGATGGATGACGCCCTCTATGCCACGGCGCCGCCGGAGAGTATGGCCTCCATTGTCTTTCGGGATGCCACACGAATCAGAGACGCCCTGACCATCTTGAAACCTACCGCCAAGGAGTTGAAAAATTTGGGCGTCATCGACCGCATTGTCCCGTCCCCCAAAGATGTGACCGATGCCGAGGTCATGTCGGAGAATATCAAGCAGTTTCTTTCCAGATCCATCAGGGATTTGTCCCGTGTGAAAGTCCATAAACTCATCCGGAGAAGACAGAACAGGGCAAAGCAGTACGGCCTGTCCAAAGGCAGTGGAAAATTCTATGATATCAAGAAATATATTGAAAAACCCATCAAAAAGGCCTTTCACAAAACCCCTCCCAATATCAAGATCGTAAACTATTCCAGCCTTACCGAGGTATCGGATGACTATGGCAAGATCGAGACAAAGGAGACGTCAAAGGAGTTTATCGTCTGCGGCGCCGTGAACGGCCAGGAAAAGCGTGTGAGGGGATGCGGAAAGCTGATCCCCTTGAACACATTTTTGAGCAATTACCACGTGTGCCCGGAATGCGGTTATTCTTACACGCTGGGGGCTACGGGGTGGATCGATTGTCTGGCCGACTCCGAAAGTTTCCATGAGCTTTACCGCAATCTCACGGTCGATCAATTGCTGGATGAAGATGTCATCACCGATTACTACCGTGACTTCCTGGAAAGACAAGAGGGGCGATCCCATTTCAAGGAGTCGCTGGTTGTCGGCAGCGCCGATATTCATCACTTCCCGGTCGTCATGGCCATAGGGGAATTCTACTATTGCGGGGGGTCTATGGGCGTGGTTTTCGGCGAGAAATTCAGGCGTGCCGTAGATTATGCCATTCAGAAAAATTTGCCCTTTGTCAGCCTGTGTTGTTCCGGAGGCGCAAGATTGTATGAGGGGATTTCCGGCCTCATGCAAATGGTCAAGACCGTCGAATCCGTCATCAGATTGAAGCGCCAGGGGCTCCCGTACATATCGATTCTGACGGACCCTTCAACGGGGGGGGCGATCGCGAGCTATGCCGCTTTGGGTGACGTGACCATTGCCGAACCCGGAGCGCTGGTCATCTTCGCCGGCCCCAGGGTGATGAAATCAAGCGGATTTGAAGTGGATGAAAAACTGGTTCGATCAAACTATTTGCACCAGATATCCGAAGATATCTATGACCATGTGGAGTACTTCCATGATATCCGTGGCATCCAGGAGATTTGTGAACGGAAGC
>CAYNYM010000482.1:0-3318 GCA_964401325.1 uncultured Desulfobacteraceae bacterium
CGCGCACATTGGCCATGGACAGGGTGGTCGAGGCCTTGGAATAGGTCGTGTCTTTTTCGATGACGGCCACCCGGAGTGTTTCATCCATCTTCACCAGGTAATAGGCGGTGCATGATCCCATTATCCCGCCACCCACGATGATGACGTCGTAGTTTTTCTCTTTCATGATGATTAGAGTCCCTTCAGTCTTTCCAGGGCCTCCCGGATGGACGATTCGTCGGTTGCGAAACTGAAACGAATACAGTTGTCCTCCCCGAAGGCCGCCCCGGGTATGCAGGCGATATGGAATCGATCCAGCAGATCATTACAGAAGCCGACCGAGTCCGAAACCCCGCCCGATCGGTTATAATACGCACTCACATCGGCAAAAACATAAAAGGCACCCAAGGGTTTCGGAACCTGAAATCCCTCGATGCCCATCAGCCCCTCCATGATGAGGTCTCTCCTCTTTTCAAAGGAAACCCGGAATTTCTCCACAATTCCCTGGTCCATGGTGAGGCCGAAGGCCACCGCCTTCTGGGCGATGGACCCGGGGCAGGAGGTGGCCTGCCCCTGGATCTTGGTGGCAGCGCCGATGAGGGCCTCAGGGCCCAGGGCATAGCCGATCCGCCATCCGGGCATGGCATAGGTCTTGGATACGCTGTTGATGACCACGACTCTCTGCCGCAGTTCCGGGGCCACGGATAGGATATTTGCAAATTTCAGATCCTCGAATACAAATTTTTCGTAGACATCATCCGAAACGATGAAAAGATCGTGCCCCGCCACCACTTGGGCGATCCGTCTCAGCTCCCCCTCCGTGTAAACGGCACCTGTTGGGTTCGAAGGGGAATTGAGGATGAGGACCCTCGTTTTCGGGGTGATCAGCCTGCGCAGATCTTCCACCTGCAGCTTGTAGCCCTTTTCGAGTTCTGTGGGCAGGATCACGGGGACCCCATCCGAAAGCTTGACCATATCCGGATAGGAGAGCCAGTAGGGAGAGGGGATGATGACCTCGTCACCCGGGTTCAGCAGGGCCTGAAAGATATTGTGCAGGGCGTGCTTGCCCCCGTTCGAGACCATGATCTCCCCGGGTTTGTAACCCAGGAAAAGTTCTTTCTCATATTTTCCGATAATCGCGTCCTTGAGTTCGGGGATGCCGCCAGCGGGCGTATACTTGGTAAACCCCTCGTCCATGGCCCTCCGGGCGGCCTGTTTGATGGGTTCCGGCGTGTCGAAATCCGGCTCGCCTACTGAAAAATTGAGGATCGGGATCCCCCGTGCCTTCATGGCCTTGGCCTTGGCGGAAATGGTCAGGGTAATGGACGGGCTGATCTTTTCGGCTCTTTGAGACAGATTCAAGGTTTCCTCCTTGCGACGTATGGTTCATAATGAGTAAAGTTAAAATGTCGCTTCGCGACCGTTTTTTGAAAAATTACGGCATGAGTGCGCCGGTCATGGGGGCCTCTTTTCAAAAACGAAAAAACGTTGCCCGGGAATCCGCACAAGATCTTCGCCAAGACGGGCGAAGCGCATCTCCCACAATGCCATGCAAGTCTTTGCCCGAGCGTTGATTGCCTGAGATTCATCGCCGCCCTCGTTGCCCCGTTTTCATCGATTTTCCCGATGGCCCCTCGTTTTTGAAAAGAGGTCCCCATGACCGGAATTTGCGACTTTTTTAAAACTTATACAATGATGCACGCATATTTTAGGGCAATGCCCGCCTGACCGCATCAAGCACGGCTTCATGGAGGAATCCGTTGGTGGCGATGATTCCCCTGTTCCCTGTAAGTTGTTTTCCCCGGGTGTAGTCGAGGGGGGTTCCCTCGATATCCGTCACCATTCCCCCCGCCTCTTGGACGATGACGGTGCCGGCCGCATGGTCCCAGATGTTTTCGAGGTACATCTCCTCCGTGGGGATACGCAGGTAGATCGTAGCATCTCCCCTGGCTATAAGGCCGTACTTCCCCTGCCCGTCCATGCGAACGGGCGCATTGGTGATTCCCAGGGTTTCGGCCACCCGTGCACTGTCCGCATGGGAGGAATGGGACGATTCAACCGATTCGACGAAGAGGGCCTCGGACGATCGCTCGACCCCCGCCACGCCAATCCGTCGCTCCGATGATTCCCCCAGGCCTCTCATGTAAGCTCCCTCACCTTTGACGGCCACGAAGAGACAGCCGTCAGGCCCTTCGGGCTTGTGCAGGTTCAAAGAGAGGTTCGGGCATCCCAAGACGCCCAGAACGATCTGGCCGTCCTCCATCAGGGCCAGGGCCACGGCATATTGGTCTCCTCTCAGAAAACCCTTGGTGCCGTCCACCGGATCCAGGACCCAAAATCGACCCTTGGGTCCGCCCTCGGCATTCCCCCGATCAATGGCATCCAGAATGTCCTTTTCCTTAATCTCAGGAAGGATACGATTGACATAATGGATCACCGACTTCTTGAGATCCGCATTTTGGGGATCGAGAAGCTGTGCGGAATCCTCCTCCCCTACCAGCAGGTCCCTGGGGAAGGTTGTCTTGAGGTGCCGGGCCACAAGGGCCTGGCCTCCGAAATCGGCCACAGTCACAGGCGATCCGTCCCTCTTCTCCATCATTTTTTGCAAAAGGTGGGTGGATTGCACTTCCCGGCACAGGCTGCAGGCCGCTAATACGGCCTGAACGGCTATTTTGCGTTCGTAATCGTAGGGCATCATCAAACCCCGGTTTCAGGTTGGAAGTTCCAGGTTTAATCGGACCGAACGATTTGATAAAAACCTTGCGTCCCTCGCGCCTGGTTCAATCACACCCCAAACAGCCCCACGGCTCTTAAAAGGCCGAAGGGGGGTATGATCATACCGCCTCGATGGTTGAGGGTGGTTTTCTGGTAATGCTGTAGGTCACACTGACAACGCCCGGCACCTCCGTGCTGAGCCTGTCCCCGAGCCGTTCGAGGACCTCAAAGGAAAGCCGGGTAGGGGATCCTGTCTTCGCATCCAGGCTGTCCCAGCATCGCACCTCGATCTGTTGTCCGAAATCCCTTTTCCCGCCGCGCATACCCACGACCCTGTCCTCATGGAGAATCGCCAGATATTGAAAGGCCCCGCTGTCGGCCAGTTCTTCCTCAACGATCGTGGTCGCAGCCTTGACGGTTTCCAGTCTTTCCAGGGTCACCTCTCCGATGATCCTGGCGGCCAGGGCCGGCCCGGGGAACGGCGGCCTTGCATACAACTCCTCCGGCAGCCCGAGAACCTTTCCCAGTTCCCTGATCGCCGGTTTCCGGATCTGAATCAGGGGCTCCATGACCTTGTAGCCATACCTCGCCTCCGGGTCGATCCCGAGTTGTTCGAGAATGTTG
>CAYNYM010000483.1:0-3309 GCA_964401325.1 uncultured Desulfobacteraceae bacterium
TGACCCTGATGAGCGGGGTGTTGCTGACCATGTTCATTCCCGTGGGGATTAATCCGTACATGGGTGGTCCGTACACCCTGAAGGCCTTTGTCATTGCCGTTCTCGGAGGATTGTCCTCGCCTTACGGCGCCTTTTTCGGCGGACTGATCTTCGGCCTCATCGAAAACGGTTCCTATACCCTGTTTGCCCTGATTCCCGGCGTTGAACCCTTTGCACTGACCCGTTTCCTGTCCTTTGTAATGCTTTTGGTCATTCTTCTGATCAGGCCGACCGGCCTTCTGAGGGCAAAATGAACAAGCGATCTCAAAAGTATCTTCCTCTTTTCCCGGTCCTTGCCGCCTACATCGTCATGTTTATCATCGGGGACAATGTCGAGGGTATGTGGCAATTGGTAGGCATGTTGGCTTTTTACTGCGCCCTGGGACAAGCCTTTAACATCTTCCTCGGGATGACCGGCTATGTGGATTTTGGCTATGTGGCCTTTCTCGGAGTCGGGACTTACGGCATGGCTCTGGCCCTTACCCGGATAAAAAACCTGGAGGCCTTCGGCCTGGGCATCATTCCTATAGGCCTTCTTCTCGCCCTGGTCATGGGCATCCTGCTCTCCCTGGCCGTGGGCGCCGTGGCCCTCAGGCTCAGGGGTGCCTATTTTGCCATTGCCACCATAGGCGTGAACGAAGGGTTTCGGTACCTCATCGAAGGGGCCAAGATCTGGAACGGCGCCGAGGGCATGATCTTTACGGCCCAAATGAACGAGGCCTTCGGACGGGACACGGCAAGCGCCATCATGACCTACTGGTCCGATATCTTTGTCCTGGTCATTGCCGCCCTGGCCGCCCTGGTGACCCTGGTGTACATGCGAAGCAAAATCGGCTATGCCCTGACCGCCCTCCGGGAAGACGAAGATGCCGCAAAGGTGATGGGGGTCAATGTGACCAAATATAAGATCATCGCCTTTATCACCAGTGCCGGTTTCGCCGCTGTTCTGGGCGCGGTATCCTGGGCACTGAAAACGCCCTACGTCTTTCCCCCGGAGGTTTTCGAGATTCACTACACGGTCGAGGCGATCATCATCGTTCTCCTGGGCGGGGCCGGAACCCTTCTCGGCCCGGTGATGGGCGGCCTGGTCTACGGGATCTCCAAGTACTATCTGTCCATCATTCTTCCCGGATTCCAACTCCTGATCTTCGCCCCCGTCATCATTATCATTATTCTCCTTTTTCCCGAGGGCATCATCGGGATGCTCAAGGCCCGTCTCCGTGGGACGCGTCTTGAATCCTTTATCATATAGGAGCGTCTATGTCCTTGTTAAGGCTGGAAAATATCACAAAACGCTTTGGGGGCCTGATGGCCGTTCACGAGGTCAGTCTGGAAATCGGAAAGGGTGAATTTGTCGGCATCGTGGGCCCAAACGGCAGTGGAAAGACCACACTTTTCAATGTGATCAGCGGTGTGTATTATCCGGAGGAAGGGCACGTCTATTTTGAGGATAGGGACATTACCCGTCTTCCGCCTTACGCCCGGGCACCGCTTGGAATCGGCCGGACCTTCCAGATCCCCAGGCCATTCGGTTCGGCAACGGTCAGGGAAAACGTGGCCGTAGGCGCCATGTTCGGTGCTCGTGGCGGAAAGGTTGGGGTCGAAGAGTCCATGGCCATAGCCGAAAAAACGATTGATCGCGTAGGCCTTGCCGAACACCGTGAAAAGGCGGCCGGCACGCTTACCCCTGTGGAGAAAAAATTAATGGAGATCGCAAGGGCCCTGGCCATGAGCCCCAAACTCCTTCTCATGGACGAGGCCATGGCGGGCATGCACCCGAACGACATCGATCAGATGGTCGAATTCATCAAGACGATCGCCCTGGAAGACCATATCGCCGTTGTCGCCATGGTCGAGCATATCATGAGGGCGGTCGTGGGCATGGCGGAAAAGGTCATCGTGCTCCATCAGGGAGGCAAACTTATCGATGCCCCCACCAAAGAGGCCCTGGAAGACCCTCGTGTGATCGAGGTCTATCTGGGCCGGCCGAGGGAGGTCCAGGCATGTTGAAGGTTACGGATCTTGAATCAGGCTACGGGCCCATGCAGGTCCTGTGGCAACCAAGCCTTGAAGTGGAAAAAGGCACAATCACCTCTCTGCTCGGTCCCAACGGCGTGGGGAAGAGCACCCTTCTTTTAACGATTTTCGGATCCGTCGAACCCTGGGGAGGCACGGTGCATTATGATGAAAAAGATGTCACCCGCATGCCGACCCACAAGAAGGTGGATATGGGCATAGCCCTGGTGCCCGAAGGCAAACACCTTTTCCCTGAGATGACCGTCTACGAAAACCTGCTCATGGGTGCCTATAACAAAAGAGCCCTGCCCTTGAGGGAGGATTCCCTGGCCCTGGTGTTTTCCCTGTTCCCCCGGCTCGAGGAACGCCGGAGGCAAATGGCCGGTTCCCTGAGTGGGGGAGAGCAGCAGATGGTCACGATCGGGCGCGCCCTCATGTCCAAACCCCAACTGATCATGCTTGACGAACCCAGCCAGGGACTTGCTCCCCTCCTCGTGGCCGAGGTCTTCAAAACCGTCGAGAAAATGAAGGATGAAATCGGGCTGACCATACTCCTGGTCGAACAAAACGCCGAGGCCTCCCTGGATGCCGCGGATTTCGTCTATATCATGCACGAAGGACGCATCAAGGCGCAGGGTAGTCCGGTCGAGATCAAGAGTTCATCGGAGATCCGGGAGGCCTATCTGGGGATTTAAGTATCCGCCCCGTCACTCAAGATATTTGATGGAGCCCATGAGCTCTCCTCTATCTCAATCGCATGTCCTTCCCGCCACGCGAGAAAAACTGCCTGCATTCAACGACCCTTGAGCCCTTTGCGGTTTAAAAAGCCGTCCGCGCCCGTCCTAGAAAAGCCATTCTGATCGAAGAACACTCAAATGCCACGAAGGCCGAATCATAGAAACATATCGCGACCTTTATTTCCGGTGGATTGCAGAATGTTTTTATATTACACCTGTATTCTTCATTCGATTCGAACACTCCCGTTAGATCGCCCAAAAAAGGGAGTTGTCATTTTTTCTCTATCATTATATATGGATAACTGAACTTGAGTCACCCTTCCCCGGAATCCCCTTTTTTCATGATGACCGGGTGTTTCATTCACCATGTCCTGATCCGCAAGGCCAGACGGGAATGAATTGTTCTCCGGCCAATCCGATGACCATTCACTTTACGGAGGTATCCCAATGAACCAATTTCTTGAAGGCGGCGTAAAGAACCCGCTCAAAATTCAGGACAACACCTTCAGGGACGGTC
>CAYNYM010000484.1:0-3283 GCA_964401325.1 uncultured Desulfobacteraceae bacterium
AGAATCTGTTCCTCCCCTCCCCACAACTCCTGCATCCCGGTCAAGCTTTCAAAAATGATTCTCACGTCGCCGTCCAGCTTTGAATGGATCCCGGAAAGGGTCTCCGTCACCTCACGGGGCTTACGAGGTTCATCAACCTTGACGATCCGGCATGGGAATTTTTGTTTTTTCTCTTCGTAGTACTTGAGAAAAATAGGAGATCCTTCACCCTTACCATGGGTAAAGCAGTCCATGACCGTAAGCATCGGATCCTCGGCCAGAGGACCAAGCAAATCAAAGAGGTTCTTCGGAGATCGATCGAAACTGATATAGACGACCGATTTTCCCCGAGCCCGTGAGGCCTGAATAAAATTCATAAAATACACGGTGGCCAAACTGCCGGCGTCGTCGTGCCAGACCACATTATCGCCGATGAAAAGGCCACCCAGCAAGCAGTCCAGCTGGCTGACGCCGGATGCCGCGCTCATTCTTTCGTCCATTTTTTCAAACTCCCATTACCCTGTCACCCTGTGTTGCCTCCCTTATGGAAAATTCGAGCCCTTTGAACGCAAAGGAGGAATCTGGGAAAGACCTGAAAAGATATCCTGTTTGATATCCCGGATAACTGAGGGATCCAGGATCTTCTGCCCCCTGGAATCGCTCACATAAAAGACACCGGTTACCTTCGCCTTATCACTGTTCACCATGGCCAACCTGATGTCCAATCCTAATGCAAAAAATTTTTTGGCGAGGTTGTAGAGAAGTCCGAACCGGTGCGCGACACTGATCTCGATAATCGTAAAAAAATCCGAGGCCTCGTTATCCACCGTGACCTTTTTAACCCGGTCGTAGAACACGCCTTCCTGGGCAAAACTTTGTTGATCTTTTTGGGCCATCAATTCATCCAGGGGCATCCGGTCTTCTACCGCCTGAATGGCCTCTTTGCGGATTTTTTTCCACAGCTCCTTTTCCCTGTAGGGATCCAGGGCATTGGTGACTTCATACACATCAAAGGCCTGTCCGTTTTTCAAGGTGTAGATCTTGGCGGAAAGCACTTCGATATTATTCAGAGTAAAGACGCCGACCATTTTGCTGAATAGACCCGGCCTGTCAAGGGTTCTGAGGATGACCCGGGTCACGGGGGCATGTTCCAGTTTTTGCAGGACCCACGTAAGGGGATCCTTTTTTGAGGCCAGGGCTAGTCGAAAGTGTTTGGCCATGTCTTCTAAAGGGGTATTCAGGAAATACCGGATAGGGACCTGTTCCATGAGGTCCAAGAGGTCTTTTTTCAGGAAATGGGTCCGGAGTTTTCTGTGAAGCGATTTCTTTACGTCCTCCACTTGTCTGGTCGCATCCGGGGAGGCGAGCACCCCCCCCTCAAGGATATGCTGCACCTTGAAAAACAACTCGTCCAGAAGCATCAGCTTCCAGTCGCTGTTTGCGGTCGGGGCGCTGCAAAGGGTGTCTGCGACGGTCAGGAGAAAAAGCAGGCGGAGATTTTCCTGACCCCGGACGGTTTGAGCCACCTGTTCGGCGGTCTTCTCGTCGTTCAAATCGCGTCTCTGGGAAACCCGGGCCAGGAGAAGATGATTTTTTATCAAAAAGGGGACCACTTTCAGGGCAGGGCCCGCAATGCCCAGTCTTGCTAAAATACGGGGGATGACATCTTCCCCCTTTTTGGCATGATCGCCTCGGTATCCCTTGCCGATATCATGGAGAAGGGCCGCAAGAAACAACCACCCAGGATGTTCCAGTTCTTTGAACACCTCCCTCAGCACAGGCCACTGGTCGTCATATCTTCCTTTCGAGATTTCAAGGATCACCTCTGCCGCTCTAAGGGAATGGAGATCCACCGTTTCTTCATGATAGTAGCTGAACAAGGCCAGGTTGCGGATCTTCTTGAACTCCGGAATGAACAGGCTGATCAACCCGACCTCCAGAGCCAACCTGAGAATCTTGGGGTTTTCGGGGCGCTCGATGATGTCCCGAAAAATCTCTTTGGCGCCCAACAAACGGATCATTCCCCCACCCTGCTCGGCCAGGCATTTTCTTATCTCCCAAATGAAGCCGGACCCGAGGAACAAACCCCGTCTGTTCGCCTCCTTGAACGCCTGGAGGATCAAGAGGGGGTTCTTTTCAAAGAGACTTCCTTCACTCAACACCAGGTTGCCGTTGAGGATGCGGAACTCGTTCGGCAATCTTTCAGGGGCCGCTTCAAAGGGATGGGGAGCGATGAGATCCAGGGCCTTGATGTGAAACTCATTCGTACCGTACCGGACCCGGTTCATGTGCATATAGAGGCGTCTGAGGAATCTCTCCGCGGCGGTGATATGGGAGCCGTCCCGATAGCCCAGGCTGTAGGCCAGGGGTTGCTGAAAAGAAAACAGGAGGCGGTCTTCCCTTCGATTGGACAGCACATGGAGCTGGTTCCTGACTTTTAAAAGAAAACTCTTGGAATGATTGAGTCTGTTGATATCAAAATGCGAGAAGGCTTCGAAGCGTCTGATCTGGCTGAAGCGTTTGCAGTTGAAATAGAGCCGGGCCATCCATTCCATGAAATGGAGGTCCCGAATACCGCCCAGCCCCTCCTTGAGGTCAGGTTCCTCAAAGTAGCCTTGTCGGCTGAATTTCTCTTTCCTTCTTGCCTTGGCTACGAGAAAATGTTCAAGAAAAGTTCCCCTTTCCTTATCGATCCAAGACCAGAGGGTCCTTCGTAACCGACGATGAAGTGATAGGGAACCCAAGAGGTACCGTCCGTCGATGACGGAGGTCAGGGTCTTGAAATCGCCCATAGCGAGTTGGACGCATTCCTGGACGGTCAGAACGGTATGCCCCACTGAGAGCTTTGCGTCCCATAGGGGATAGAGGACGCGGGAGATCATTTCGCGCATCTCATCGGAGAGCGTGCCCCGGTAAAGCACCATCAAATCCACGTCCGAACCCAGGCAAAGCTCCTTGCGGCCGTAACCGCCCAGGGCAATCAGGGCCACATGGTTTTCAATGCCTTTCCCGGCGCCTTCCTCGCATACCGCATCCCGGAACAAATTTCGTATGAAGCAGTCAATCAGGCCCGCATATCTGCGGGATACGGCAAAACCGGACTCCTTTTTCAAATTTTCTCGAATAAGGGTTTCCCTTGATGCCAAAAAATCCCCGATGATCCGGCTTGATCCCTTCAATTTGTCAGATGGCGTGCTCGTCCTCTTCTCCCGTTCTTATTCGAATAGCCTTGTCTACCGGTAGGACAAAAATTTTACCGTCCCCCAGCTTGCCCGTATAGGCCTTTTCCCGGATGGCTTCAACC
>CAYNYM010000485.1:0-3281 GCA_964401325.1 uncultured Desulfobacteraceae bacterium
AAGATGAAAAAAGACAAAACATTAATTTATATGTAAATATTGGAGAAGGTATAACGGCCTGAATCTGAGAAACGACATCGTGTCCACAGCTGAGAGTTTCCTTGGTCTCCCCTATCGATGGGGCGGTTCCTCTCCGGACAAAGGCTTCGATTGCAGCGGGTTGGCCATGGCCGTGTACCAGTTGAACGGACTCAGACTCCCGCGCTCCTCGAGTCGTCAATACAGCGCAGGGAAGCCAATCGATCGGAGTGCATTGGAAAAGGGGGATCTGGTCTTTTTTGCCACTTCCGTTGGGAGGCGGGTTTCTCATGTGGGCATCTACACGGGGGACGATCGGTTTATCCATGCGCCCGGAAGGGGGAAACGGATAAAGATCGAGTCACTCTCCAACGGCTATTTCAGGGTCCGGTATGTGGGTGCAAAGCGCTACATTTAAGATGATTGGCGTCCAGAATGTCGAACATCCCTGTAGGACACAACATGAAGGTAAAAATGCACACCTTTTATCACAAACCGGGGATTGAACACATTCATATCCACGAAGGGGGGAGTTGATTCCGTGTACATCAGCGTTGTTCCGGACCGTTCACCTTCGGTGGGGCATTCGGACACTTTCTTACGATTCGGTTGGCGTGGAGCCTTTACCCCATCCCGCCCTTTGGGGCGGGATGGTCTCAACGTTTGCTCATCCTAATAGGTCATCTTGGGTAAATGGCTTTCGGATTTGGTGAGCTCATCGTAGCAGCCCAGGAGCCTGCCCGCCACGATGCCTGCGAGTCTGCGCATCACCCCGAGACCCTCGGCCGGATGGTTCTGAAAGATACGCATGAGTCGATCTCCGTCGATTTTAACGACCTTGCTGTTTTTCTTGCATTTTGCCGTGGCCGTGTATTGCTTGGGTTCCACAATGGCCGACCAGCCGAAAACGGAATCGAATTCATCGACTGAAAAGGTCATACGTTCCTCCCCCTGGACGGTAATCTCGATAAGCCCCTCCTCCATGATGTAGAGATAATCAGCCGTATCACCCTGTTTAAACAGCACCTGTCCTTGCGAAAGGATTTCCTCCTTGGATATGCCGGTGATTTCGGCCTGGACATGCCCGGGCATCCCCTTGAAAAGCTCTGCCTCCCTGATAAACATAAAAATCACCTCCTATTCATTTATTTGAGATAAATTGACCAATTACAAGATTGTCATCCGGTTGAATCTCAAGTTTTGTTAATGAATCGTTAGAGATGAGTCAAATTGAGGTTTTGGGCTCTGAGATTTATCTGACCATCGAGGTTTGGCCTTTGACGTTGAATTCGGGAAATCGTCCGTAGGAGGATAAGACCTACAAGCCGAGAGCCCCGTTCAAGGGCGGTTCAAAGCCACGTCCTTCCCGGTGAGGGATGGTCGACTGGGCGTGGATTTTCTGCATAACAGCAGGAGATAAAACCCGTGTCCATCCGGAAAGATAGGATTTCCGGATAACTTCCAGCACTCTAATTATAAACCTAATCGGGCCTGCGAGGCGAGAAAAAAGGCGAAAGCGAATGAAAGATAAAAAGGGGGCGTGAATGTAAATGGTTGCTTATTTCCTGGTGCCGGCCTTGTTGATTTCATCGGGGTGAACATGACTCCCTGAGACGACCTTTCCCCGTATGGAGACGCCCGCCCGGTGCACGGTTTCAGGGTCTCCTGAAACAAGGGGATGCCACCATTCAAGGTCTCTGCCTTCGGCGACGCGGAGGTAAGCGCAGGTCCTCGGGAGCCAGGTCAAGTCTTTTATCGTTTCAGGTGTTAGGGGGATGCACTCGGGGTTGAGTTTCAATCGTTCGTGATAGATCGTGCAATGACAAGTGTTTGTGTCCAGAAAAGCACAAGAGACCGAAGTCGTCTCGATTTCGCCGGTATCTTCATCTTCTTCTTTTTCAAGACAGCACATTCCGCACCCGTCGCAGAGGGATTCCCACTCATCCGAAGTCATGCGATTGAGGGATTTGGTCTTCCAGAAAGGTCCTTTTTCTTTTTTCATCTACTTATAAACCCGTGGATCAATCAGAATCACATCAAAGTTGCGTCCTTTGGCCTTGGATTGCTTTCGTGAAAGAGAAATTCAGCATCAGGGACCCCGCAATCTGTATCTCAAGTTGGTATACCTCTTGTGCGTTTTGTCGTTCCCAACCGCAATGGCGAGTGCCCGTTTTGTTCCGATCAGGATGACGAGTTTCCTGCCTCGGGTCACGGCGGTGTAAATAAGGTTTCTTTGCAGGAGTATATAGTGCTGGCTGAGCACGGGAATAATGACTGCGGGGTATTCGGAACCCTGGGATTTGTGAACGGAGACGGCATAGGCCAGGACGATTTCATCCAGGTCCGTGAAGTCGTAAGGAATTTCGCGGCCTTCAAAGGAGATAATCACCTCCTGACTCTCGGAATCGATGCGCACAATTCTTCCAATATCCCCGTTAAAGACCTCCTTATCGTAGTTGTTTTTGATCTGCATGACCTTGTCGCTGAGACGGAAATTTCTGTTTCCCCTCGTGAGCCCGTCCTCAGAGGGGTTAAGGGCATTTTGCAGTGCCGTATTCAGATTTCCTGCGCCCACAATGCCCTTGTGCATGGGGGTCAGAATTTGGATATCATTCACCGGATCAAAGTCGAATCTTTGGGGTATGCGTTCTTTTGCGAGATGAATGATCATGTCGAGGACTTCTTTCGGGTCTTCCTGCTCGATGAAGTAGAAATCCTGGAGTTTGGATCCGGGGGGGGGAAGGTCGGGAAGGTCCCCCTGATTGATTTTATGGGCATTTACGATGATGAGACTTTCCCTGGCCTGCCGGAATATTTCATTCAGTTCCACGACCGGCACGGATTGAGAGTTGATGATATCCTTGAGAACGTTTCCCGCTCCCACGGACGGAAGCTGATTGATATCACCGACCAGAATGAAAGTCGCACCGGGGGGTACGGCCTTTAACAGGTGGTGCATCAGGATAGTGTCAATCATCGAGGCTTCATCAACGATGAGCAAATCACAGCTAAGGGGGTGTGCCTCGTCTTTTTGAAATCCGCCTTTCTGGATGCTGTATTCCAGCATGCGATGGATGGTCTTTGCCTGCCTTCCGGTTGTCTCGCTCATTCTCTTGGCCGCTCGACCGGTAGGGGCCGCCAGAAGGATTTTGATCCTGAGCTTTGAAAAGATCTTCAGGATGGCATTGATAATCGTGGTTTTCCCGGTGCCGGGTCCGCCCGTGATCACCATCGCCTTGCTTTCGGCCGCACATTTGACGGCC
>CAYNYM010000486.1:0-3267 GCA_964401325.1 uncultured Desulfobacteraceae bacterium
TCCATGTGGGCCACGGGTATGCCGCGATTTCACGGCAAGGTCGGGACCCCCAATCCGGATGTCCTTTATACATCGGAGTGCTATTGTTATCGGTGCCCCTTTGGAAAGGACTACCCCGGCTGCAATCTGGAATGCGCCGAAGCCCTTTCAGAAACCATCGAGAAGGCGGGAAAGGACAACGTGGCCGCATTTGTCGCTGAACCTATCTATGGTGTCTCGGGCACGATCTGCCCCCCTCCTGAATACTTTCCGAAGATCAGAGAAATATGCGACAGTTATGACGTCTTTCTGATACTTGACGAGGTGATGACGGGGTTCGGCAGGACGGGGAAAAATTTTGCCAGCCAGCATTGGAACGTGACACCTGACATGATCTGCATGTCCAAAGGCATGATCAGTTCCGCCCTTCCCATCGCCGGGGTCGCCTTTACCGACAAGATCTTCCAGGGCATGCTCTGCTCGGAGCCCTTCCCCCACCTCCATACCTGCGGGGCACATCCGGTTTCCTGCGCCGTGGCCAAGAGAAACCTTGAAATCATGATCGAGGAAAAACTTGTCGAAAATTCCGCCGTCATGGGCCGATACATGCTCGATCGTTTGACCGAACTTCACGACTATCCCTTCATTGGCCAGGTGCAGGGTATGGGCCTGTTCCTCGGGATTGAGATGGTCCAGAACCAAAAGACCAGGGAGCCCTTTACCAACAAGGCGGAAAAAAAGTTAACCAAAGCCATATTGGATGAGGGCATCATCGTACGTCCCGGCGGAAGTAGAATCCAGATTGGTCCACCCCTCATTGTGACCAAGGACGACGTCGACGAAATTCTTGCCGGGATCATAAAGGCGGTCGCCGCCTTCAAACCCTAAAATAATTTCTGAAGACGCTTCCCGCAATGTCATTTATTTTCAAAGCATGTGGAGGGCAAGATCATGGCTTGGATGTGGCGGTTACACACGCGAGAGTTTTATCCGCAAAGAGATCTCAAAAAGTATCCCGTGATGTTCCTGAACAAATCCCACAGCTATCCGCCCTTTGCCCCTCTTTTCATGTGGAGCTGGATATTCAATGAGGCCCACGGGGTTTACTACGGATGCAACGAAACATTTACCCCGGGTACCCGGGGACATATTATGATCGATATTGATGGATGTGCCCTGGAGAACGGACTGCCGATCCCGGACAAAAACGAGATAGAACGGCGCAAAAAACAAAACACGGAATGGCTCGTCAATACCTTTGCGCCCAAATGGGACGAGTTGTGGGCCCAGCACCAGCGGGAACTTGAAACCATCTACCGAAAAGAACAAGCCTTCGATTTCAAGAATGCCTCGGTCTACGACCTCTATAAAGTTTTCTATGAGACGCTCGATGTCAACAAAAGGATGTGGGAGTGGCATTTTTATTACATGTACGGACAGTTCGGGGCCTATTGGGAATTCGAGGACATGTGCAAGGAGTACGTCGGCATCCTGGAAACCGACGGGCTTTGGCACGATATGCTCAGGGGCTACGACAATTACCTTTTCGTAATGGACCGTGCCATGTGGGACCTCAGAAACCAGGCCATCGCACTGAAGCTCGACGATATCATCCGGACGGTCCCCGCCGAAGAGGCCGTGGATGCCCTCAAGGAAACTGCAGCGGGCAAAAAATGGATGGATGAAGATTTCAATGATTACATGTTCGTGAAAGGTTATGGCTGGCGTCAGCCCCGAATGATGGAATTCATTAATCCTTTGTGGTGGGAAGATCCGGCGCCGCTATTCAAATGGCTGAAGCAATATCTCCTTTTTGACGGCGGGGAGGACATGACCTTTCCCCTGGATCAAATAAGGCCCCGTTTGGAAGTGCAACGAAAAGATGCGGAACAGGAAGTCCTGAGAAAAGCCAAGGCCAACGGATATCCGGACATGGAATATTTTGAGCTCATGATGAGACTGGTCCAGCGAACCAGCTTCTACAGCGAATCCCATGACTGGATCGATGAGATCCAGTGCCACGCGGTCAACCGTTATGTCTTCAGGCAGATCGGAGAAAGGTTGGCCGAGTACGGCACCTTTGATGATCCTGACGACATCTTCTACTTCGTTCCCGATGAACTGGGGATGTTTATTGCCTATCCTGAAAACTATGAAGTGGGTGATCTGGCCAAAGAAAGAAGACGGGAATGGATCAAGCAGACGGAGTACGAAAACCGTCCGCCCATCGAATCGGCCGATCCCAATTTGAAACCCGAAGACACGCTACCCTTCGTCCTCGGCCCGAGGGATCCCATCGTGACGAAGATCACCGTGGGCTCCTTTGTCAAGCCCAGGCCAGAGACCGGCGCCGTCGTGTTCGGAAACTGCGGAAACGTGGGCACTGCCGAGGGGATCGCCCGCAGGGTTATCCATACTTCAGACATAAACGATGTCAAGCCAGGCGAGATTCTGGTCGGCCCGGCCACCCATGGGAGCTGGAGTCCTATTTGGCCTCTTCTCAAGGCCGTGGTCACGGACGGCGGCGGCAGCGTCAGCCATGCCTGTATCGTCGGCAGAGAATACGATGTGCCTGTAGTGTCCAACACGGGCGATGCAACCTACAAGATCCAAACAGGGGACAGAATTCGAGTAGAATCAAAAGAAGGTTTGGTCTTTAAAGTGGATTAGCGGACCTGAACCCGGTTATGAGGGGCACGGGAAATGGCTTCGACCATTCCCCACGCCCTCCGAGCAGGATTTTGCCCTTTGAATATCCTGGGAGGGTCATTGATGTCCGTATGGAAGCATGAGTGGATGCCTGAAAAGCGATACCACGCCTTCGTTTTGAGCGAGGAGGATCTGAAGGCGTATCCCTGCTGGTATCTGGATGCCGCCCATTCCATCCCTCCATGGACGCCCCTTTTTGTCTGGAGCTGGACCCATCACCAGCGATACGGGGACCTCTGGGCCGCTGAGACCATGGGCCTTCCGACCTGCAGGGGAACCGACTGGCGTGAGGTTGACGGGTGTGCCTACATGTGCCCCATCCTGGTTACGGACCCGGGTGAAAAGAAAGTCCGCCGGGAACGTTTCAAAAAGCATCTCCAGCCCTTCATCACCGATTATAACCAGGTTCGCGAAACGGTCATCCGCGAACTGAATCGGCATTACGACCGCTTCAAGGCCTTTGATCCGGAACTGGCCACCCTCGCCGAACTCTACGACCATTTTGAAGAGGTTTTCCGGTTCAACTACCGTGTCTGGGGACTTCACTCCTGGATGATGTACACCCTCTTCGCCTTCTAT
>CAYNYM010000487.1:0-3259 GCA_964401325.1 uncultured Desulfobacteraceae bacterium
CGAATTTGTTGTCCGCATCGATATCGCCCGCAGAGGCCAGATCGATTCCCACGACCTTGAGGGTGTTGGCCATGGTGGTGCCGTCGTATGAAGCGGTTCCTCCCGCCATATTGATACCTGCAATCCTGCCCTGTTCCATGGCGGCAGACCAGATGCCGTAAGGAAATCCCCGGAACTCCGCCACGTCTCCTGCGGCATAGACATCGGGCCGGTTGGTCCGAAGGCGTTCATCCACCTTGATGCCCTTGTCTTTCTCGAGACCCAGGGCCTCGGCCAGTTCGAGATTGGGGCGCACCCCCGCGGAGATAATAACCATCTCAGCCGTCAGGGCTTCACCCCCTTCGAGACGAACCCCGGTTACCTGATTCTCACCCGTAATCTCCTCGGTCTTTGCCCCGAGTCGAAAGGAAAAGCCCATGTCCTCCATAACGGCTCTAAGCCGTTTTGCACCGTCCACATCCAACTGCCGGGGCAGGAGTCTGGGGAAAAACTCCACGACCGTGATCTTTTTGTCCAGTTTCCGGAGGGCGTTTCCGGCCTCCAGGCCCAGGAGCCCGCCGCCAATGAGGATCACATTCTCCAGACTCCTTGCCCGGGTTGCGATGTCCCGGGCATCCCGGATGGAGCGAAGGGCGAAGACCCCCTGCTTGTCCGATCCCTTGATAGGGGGAATAAAGGAATGGCTGCCGGTGGCCACGAGAAGGGCATCATAGGGGTAGGCCTGTTTGTCCCCTGTGGAAACCACCTTTTTCCCGGGATCCGCCCCTGTGATACGCGTCCCCAGTTTCAGGTCGATACGATTGTCCCCGTACCACTGCTTCTTTTTCGCCACAAGGGCCTCTTCTTTTATGTCTCCGGAGATAAATTCGTTCAGTCTGATCCTGTAGTAAAAGGGAAGGGTTTCATCGGTGACCATGGTCACCTGTCCTTCCGGGTCGTTCTTGATGATGTTTTCAGCAGCCGTTGTTCCGGCGACACCGTTTCCGATAATGAGATACTTTTTCATCCTGTGCCCTCCGTTTTTAGGGATTGGCGTTTTCGTAAGGATTTACCCCAATGCTGCAGAAAGCTTAATCGTCTGACCTGTTCCTTTTCTCGTCATGGTTGCGCCCTTTGAGACCCCTTCAACTTCAGCGATGGACAGGTCATGACCCTCTCTTTGCAAAAGGCTAAACCCATACCCTTTTGTAACTGTTCAGGTTGTTTAGGCTGTAGGCTAAAGGCTATTAGTTTCCGAACCCTTCGCTATCCGCGCATTGATCGAAGCAGGGCGCCCAAAACCTTCTCGGCTTCCACAATACATTTCTTCTTTGGGAAATGGTTGCTCGATATGTGATCACGCATATTCCCTTCCTGCGGTACCTCACAGCCTAAATGCCTACAGCCTATCTAGCTGAGTAGTTACACCCTTTTGCACTGTTTCCCGTGTGGTCTGCCGTAAAGGGGCTCCAGCCTGCCCGGAGAGACGCCCACAAGACAGCCCGCGAGAATCACCTGATTGATGATCATGGTTCTGGCCACTCCAAAACGACTCCAGCGCCTGGCGGAGGTGACGGCCTCGGCCGGTGCGATGCAGCCCCTTCCCCGTTTGCAGAGCCGCCTGACGAAGAAGAGATCCTCCGCGATCGCCGTTTCGGGAAAACCGCCGGTGTCTTCAAAGAGTGCCCTGCGAATAAAGAGCGCCTGGTCACCGTAGGGCAGATGAAAATAACGGGCCCGGGTGTTGGTCATGAATTCCACGAGCCGCATCAGGCTCCCCTGCCCATCGGTCCTGAAGCGAAAGGCCCCGACAGCGACCCCGGGGGCCATGAGCGTCTCAAAGACATGCCCCACATACCCCCGCGGGAGACGGGTATCGGCATGCAAAAAGAGGAGGACCTCTCCCCGGGCCAGGGCCGCCCCCCGGTTTTGCTGAAGGGCCCGCCCCCGGGCGCCTTGCTCGACCCGCGCCCCGGCCCGGGCGGCCCTGACGGAGGTATCGTCCGTGCTCCCCCCGTCCACCACGATGACCTCGGCATCTGTGTCCAGGGCGCTTTGAACGGCCCTTTCAATGCCCGCCGACTCGTTGAACGCAGGGATGATTACGGACACATAGGGTCTGTGAACGGCCAGATCGGGTGGCAGTAAACGGAGGCACTCTTCCGTGTCCACATCCGTGAGGGGGTCGAGCTGACGGAAGCCGAGGCCAAGAACCCCGGCGGTCGCAATGGTCTGTTCAAGGACCTCTCCGGTGCCCCACCGGATTTCCCTGAAGAGGTTGGCGGGCCGATTCAGACCCATGAGCCAGTATCCGCCATCCGTGCTCGGACCCAGCACAAGACCCCGGTCTTCAAGGGCCCGCAGGGCCTCTTCCAGGTGACGTGCCTTCACCCCCGGGATGTCCGTACCCAGGAGGACAACGCGCCGGCATCCCCGTTGAAAGGCCCCCTGAAAGGCGGCGTGCATGCGTTCGCCCAGATCTCCCGGAACTTGTTGCGAGTAGAAAAGGTCCTTTCCGAGCCATCGCCCGGCCTTGGCCTTCGTGCCGCCTTCCAGACAAACCTCGATCTCAACCCCGATACGGTCCCCCACCTGTCTCAAGGTGTGGAGCGTTTTCTCCGTTAGCCTCCGCTGCAGTTCAGCGGCGCCCGCCGGTCCCAGCACCGGAGCGAGGCGTGTCTTCGTTTTTCCGGGCACCGGATAACGGCCGAAGAGGATGATACGGTCCTTCCCCCCGCTCCATTTGCACGCCATGCCTAGTGAGAGCCCTTTCTGAAGGCGACCACGATCTCATCAAAGGTCTTTCGCCACTTGGGCGGGTGAAGCGTCTTGCTCTGGTCAAAGTAGCCTACGGCCAGCAAGAGCGGTATCCAGAAGTGATCTGGAACATGAAAGGCTTCACTCACCCCGTCATGATCGAACCCGTCCATGGGATGGGTATCCAGGCCCAGGTCCTTGGCTGCAAACATCAGGGCCATGGCGAAAAAGCCCACGTTCTTGCACGCAAAGGCCTGCTGCCTTTCCGGATTGGCACCATAAAGCCCCTGGCAGGCGTTCAGAAACCACTCGTGCTTTTCTTCGGCCATGCTGCCGGCCTTGACCATCTCCTCGAAATTTTTCTCCACAAAGGGGTGCCCGGCCTTCCAGGCGTCCCGATCCGCAAGGACAATGAGGACCACGGGTGCCTCGCTGACCTTGGGTTGATCCCAGGCCAGTTGTCTCAGTTTCAACTTCTCCTCCTGGTCCTTGAGGATCATCAGGCTCCAGGGCTGGAGATTAA
>CAYNYM010000488.1:0-3235 GCA_964401325.1 uncultured Desulfobacteraceae bacterium
ATGCCATCTATTGGATTCGTCATTTTAATTTTAAGGAGAATAAGCTGGAATCTCCTATTTTTTACTTCTTTGATAAGACCTTTCAATTGATCAAACGCATCGAGGCGCGTCAGGGCGATTGGAAAGAAGGAAGGTGGGAGGTCCGTGACGGGATCCTTCAGGAGCTTGCATCGGACGGCAGTTACAGCCTTAAGAAATTCAGCGAGCTCTATCTCGATCTACCCGAGACGCCCGAGACTTTTAAAAGGAGCGAAAGAAAACCGGAGGAAATGAGCTTTTGGCAGCTCAAGGCCTATGCCAAAAAGGTGAGACAGGAAGGATATGATAATGCGAGGTACCTCGTCGACATGCATGTAAAAGTGGCGCTTCCTTTTGTCAGCCTTATACTCGTTTTTACCGGAATACCAATCGCCATTGGATTGAAAAGGGGTGGAACGCCCCTGGCGGTATCCGCCGGTATGGGCATCTGTTTCGCCTACCTTCTTGTCCTGGGGTTTTCAAGGTCGCTCGGGCTTTCGGGTACTCTTCCCCCCTTTCTGTCGGCCTGGATTGCCACCTTTATTTTCTTGCTGCTCGGCATCTATCTCATGATGCAAGTCGAAAAATAGGATGATGCACCGTTTTGTTGAGACCATGAATTCCATTAAAATACTTCAGGTTATCGCGCGGCTCAATATCGGAGGGCCGGCGAAATATGCCATATCACTGAGCGATCATTTTTCCCATGATCCCTACCAAACGCTTCTCGTTTGCGGCAACGTGAGTGCCCGTGAGGGGGATATGGGTTATTTTGCCGAAGAAAAAGGTATAAGCCCTTGTTTCCTGCCGGGTTTGGGGCGGGAAATTTCTCCCTTCAAAGATATTGGGTCATTGCAGGCCTTGAGGCAAATCATCAAGGCATACAACCCGCAGATTATCCACACCCATACGGCCAAGGCCGGGACCCTCGGGCGCTTGGCCGGAATGAGTTTGAATCTTTTTCGAGCACGGGAAAATAGAATAAGGCTTGTCCACACCTTTCATGGACATGTGTTTCACAGTTATTTCGGTTTTCTGAAAACCCGTTTTTTTATTTGCATAGAAAGATTTCTGGCAAGATTTACAGATAAAATTATCGTTATCAGCCCTCTTCAGAGATATGATATTTGCTCGCGTTTTAAAATATCCGAGCCGGACAGGGTTGCGACTATTCCTCTGGGATTTGATTTTTCTCATCTTGAAGATCTTGAAAATAAAAGCGCCGAGTTCAGAAACAGGCTCTTCCCCGGAGATCCACCCAATGCCTTCTGGGTGGGGATTGTGGGCAGGCTCACGGCCGTGAAGAACCACCGGATGTTTTTGGACACGGCCAGAATCCTGAAAGACAGGATAAAGGATCGGCCGATCAGGTTTTTTGTCGTGGGTGACGGGGAACTCATGGACGAACTGGTGGCCTATTCCAAGGGAGCGGGGCTCCAGGATTCCGTTGTTTTCACCGGCTGGCAAAGGGATACACGCCCTATCTACGGGGCGATGGACGCCTTTGTCCTGACCTCTTTCAATGAGGGGACGCCCGTGACGTTGATAGAGGCCATGGCGGCAGGGAAACCTGTCGCAGCAACAGAGGTGGGCGGGGTGCCGGATCTTCTCGAATCCGTTGAACCCTTCAACGGGGATGGCTTCAGTTTGGGCCGACATGGTATCCTGGTCCCTGCCGAAAAGAGCGATGCACTGGCAAAGGCCTTGGTGTTCCTGATGGAAAACCGGGAGATCCGCAATCGGTTGATTAAGGAGGCCAGGCGTTTTGCCTTGACCCGTTTTGGGAAGGAAAGGGCCGAAAAGGATATGGAATCGCTGTATCATGACCTTCTCACCACCAACCTTTCGAGACCGTGAATATCCTTAATATATATTATTACCTGGGTTTATTTGCCGGGGCTTTTCTGCTCTCCCTGTGCGTGACCCCCCTGGTTCGCAGGCTGGCGATAGCAACAGGCCGGGTGTCGGTTCCAAGGGAAAGCCGCTGGCACAAAAAAGAGACGGCCCTTTTGGGAGGCGTGGCTATTTTCGCCTCCACCATGATACCCTGGATGCTTGCAGTGATGCTTCTTGGGTGGCCCTCTCTTGGGAAACCCTTGTGCCCCCTCATCGTGTGCGCATCGGGCATGTTTATCCTGGGGTTGGTCGACGATATGATCAATATGGCTCCCCAGCACAAACTGGCCGCCCAGATCGTGCTCACCTCCGTTTTGATGTTTTTCGGATTCAGCCTGGATTGGACTGTTTACAGGACCCTCAATCTCTTTATCTCCTTTTTTTGGATCGTGGGAATCACCAACGCCTTTAACCTGCTGGATAATATGGACGGACTTTCAGCAGGTGTTGCCCTCATTGCCGGCACCTTCCTCTTTCTAACGCATTACCTTCATCCAGTCAGCCCCTTTGCCGGTCCTGTGCTCCTCCTCACCGCCGTCTATCTGGGCTCAATAATGGGTTTTTTGGTCTATAATTTCAATCCCGCCTCCATTTTCATGGGTGATGCCGGGAGCCTTTTCATCGGGTTTGTGATGGCCAGCCTGACGTTGAGCGGCAACGGAGAGACTTCCGGCGGTGGAAGCACGGGGCATCTCTTATCGGTTATGGCCATTCCCATTCTGATCTTGTTCATCCCCATTTTGGATACAGGCTTTGTGAGCGTCATGAGAAGGGTTTTCGGACGACCCATATCCCGGGGAGGACGAGACCATTCCTCACATCGCATGGTGGCCATCGGGTTCTCGGAAAGAAGAGCGGTCCTTGTGCTCTATGCGTTTTCAGTCGCTTCGGGATTGATCGCCCTGGCCATCGATTATTTCAGCATAGGGGCCACACTGGTCTTTATTGCGCTTTATCTTCTTTTCGTTATTTTTTTTTGGATCTATCTGGCAAAGGTCAAGGTTTACGAAGAAAAACCCATTTTTTCGGAAAGCGGTCAGGGCGGCATTACGCCTGTTCTCGTTCAAATTACCTACAGGCGAAGGCTCCTGGAGGTCCTCTTGGACATGGTCCTGGTATGCATGGCCTACTATATTGCCTATCTGCTGCGTTTTGAGGGTCCGGTATATTACCTTATCGGGGTTGACTTCGAGACATTCATAAAATCGGTATCCATTGTCGTGGGTTGCCAGATTCTGTGTTTCTATGCCCTGGGGATCTACCGCGGGATCTGGGAAAGCACGAGCCTCAGCGATTTGATTGATTATATCAAGGCCATAAC
>CAYNYM010000489.1:0-3232 GCA_964401325.1 uncultured Desulfobacteraceae bacterium
ACAGACGAATCGCATTCCTGAGGGCCCCGGGACCCATCACCCTTCGTGCGGACATTCCCTCTTCCACCAGACGGACGATCTGTTCTCCGCTCCGGGCTGCGGCCTGGAGGCGTTCCGCGTAGACCGCAGGAATGACCCCGGTCCCGGGAAGAGACATGCCAAGGGCCTCGGCAACACAGCCCATGCTGTTGGCCGTACCCAGCATGGAGCATGACCCGCAGGTGGGCATGACCCGATCCTCGATCTCCAACAGCCTCTCTTCGGTGATCTCGCCGATCTGATATCGGCCCAGGGCCTCTGCCACGGCAGTGACATCGCTCTTTTTCCCGTCGTAGAACATACCCCCCAGGGCCGGTCCCCCGTTGACCAGGATGGCGGGAATATCCAAACGTGCAGCGGCCATGAGCATGCCCGGCACGATCTTGTCGCAGGAACCGAGAAGAGCCACCCCATCGAAACGATGGGCCTCGACCATGGCCTCGATGTCATTGGCGATCAGCTCGCGGGAGGGCAGGATGTAGCGCGTTCCGATATGGCCTTCGGAGATGCCGTCACAGGCACCGATGACCCCGAATTCCACGGGTGTTCCTCCCCCACGGCGTATGCCTTCTTTGACGGCCGTGGAAACCTCCCTGAGATTGAAGTGGCCCGGGACCACCGTACTCCAGGCATTGGCGATGCCGATCATGGGCCTTTTCAGATCCTCGGCCGAGTATCCCATGGATTTATAAAGGGCGCGATGCGTTACCCGCTCTACGCCTCGGGTCGTATCCCAACTGCGAAATGTCATATCTTTTTCCCTTCTTTTTCCTGTTTTTCGCCCTATCCGTCCGATAACGAGATGAAAAAGGCAGGCGTGGAATATCACCTCAGGGCAGGGGTGTCAAAGGATAAAACAGGTCCGCCAGCTTCCGGATTCCACCCCCTGCCCCCTTCACAGTGCTCTCTGGCAACTGTTCACGGATCACCGGGCTCACATGCGCTTCAACAACTGATTGGCGGCCGTGAGCATGGGGTCCCAAACCGGCCCGAAGGGCGGGGCATAGGCCAGATCACACTGGCTGAAGGCTTCCACGGTGATCTTTTGATGCAAGGCCACGGCCGGGGCGTTGATCCTGTGGGCAACCCCTTCCTTTCCCACCATCTGGACGCCCAGAAGCCGACCCGATTTACGATCCCCCACCATCTGGACGCCCAGGGTGCAATTGCCGGGATGGGCGTGTGCCCGGGAGCGGCTGGTGATCATGACCTCTGCGGGTTCGAATCCGGCTTTTTCCGCCTCCTTCACGCCGAGTCCCGTGCGGGCAACCTGGAGGTCAAAAACCTTGAATACGGCAGTCCCCACAATGCCCTGCAGTTCGACTTTCCTGCCGGTGACGTTGTCCGCCAC
The DNA here is from genome assembly GCA_964401325.1 of uncultured Desulfobacteraceae bacterium. Lineage (GTDB taxonomy): Bacteria > Desulfobacterota > DSM-4660 > Desulfatiglandales > HGW-15 > CAYNYM01. The sequence goes on from CAYNYM010000489.1 coordinate 1,391, forward strand.
GGCCCAGCCGGCCCGATTGGCCCGCAGGGCCAGAGGAATCCAGGTGCGCTCCCCGGTCACCACATGAAAGGCATCGGCGCAATCTCCGGCCGAGTAGATATGTTCGTCGGATGTCATAAGAAACCTGTCCACGGCAATGGATTTATTGGGTCCCAACGCCAACCCGGCTGTTTCGGCCAATTGACTGCTGGGGGTCACGCCCATGGCCGTGATCACCATCTCCCCTTCCAGGTCGAGATCCGAACAAACAACCCTCAGGCCCTGTTCCGTCTTTTCAATGCGCTGGATTTCATGGCCCGCATGGATGCCCACCTCATGGGCCTCCACTTCTTCCCTGACCATTGCCGAAAGCGCTTCATGCATCCAGGGAATAAAGGCAGGACGCGGTTTGACCATGTCCACGGACATATCATTGGCCCTCAGGGCCTCGCACATCTCCAGGGCGATATAGCCCATACCGATGATGATCGCCCTTCTTACGCCCCGGTCCCGGATGAATTGTTTGATTCTTCGCCCATCCTCCAGGCTCTTGAGGGCCAGGACACCGGGCAGATCAAAACCCGGCAGATCCGGTAGAACGGGCCATGCTCCTGTGGCGATCAGGAGTTTGTCGTAGGGCAATTCCACGGCCTCCCCCTGTTGATTGCGACACAGGACCGCTTTTCGATTGGGATCCAGACGCACCGCCCGGTGACCCGTTCGCAGGTCAATTCCCTGCTTGTCCCGGAAAACCTGGGGACGCCGGACCACCAGGTCGTCGATTTCCCTGTGGGCTTCGGCAATATTGTAGGGCATGCCGCAGGCGCTGTAGGAGACATCCATTGTCTTTTCGAGCACGAGGACTTCAAGATCAGGCCGATTCCTTTTGGCTCGACTCGCCGCGCTCATACCGGCCGCATCCCCACCGATGACTAGAAATTTCATAGGGTCACCTCCATAGGAATCCAACAAATCGTTCTTTTTCTAACCTTTCTCAGGGAAGACGTTCCAGCCTTCTTCTATAGTATTATCAGTGGGGAAATGTTTATGCAACTCTCAGGGTTAGAGTCCAAAAGGCCATACTTTTACTTGCGAATCAACTGCCTTTTCAGGTATTTAATGACATAGGAGACAATGGATTCATGTGCAGTCAAGATCCTGTTACGAGGTAAAAAAATGTGGTTTCCCGCCACAAATATAGCCTAACACCCAATCCTAAGGGTTAAACGCGGAGGTTGTGATGGAAGAGATGAAACTGGATCTAACGGGAAAAGTGATTGTAATCACCGGCGGGAGTCGCGGTCTGGGAAAGGCCATTGCCCGGTCTATGACCAAAAAAGGGGCGAAGGTCGTGGTCTGCGGCAGAAAACAGGAAAGCCTGGATAAGACCGTGGAGGAATTCAAAGACGCGGGACTTGAAATCTTGGCGTATCCGGCGGATGTGGGAAAGGCCGATCAGGTGGCGACCCTTTTCAACGCCGTTTCGGAGCGTTTCGGAAAGTTGGATATTCTCGTCAATAACGTGGGGACCAATGTATTTACGCCGTCGGTGGCGGAAGCAGACGAGACCTTGTGGGATAAAATGATGCAGGCGAGCCTGAAAAGTGCATTTCTCACCAGTTCCCGGGCGGTCGCCCTGATGGCCGACGGCGGCAAGATCATCAATATCAGTTCCATTGCGGCCAGAAAGGCGGCTCCGGGCATGGGGCTCTATTGTATTGCCAAGGCAGGCCTGGAAATGCTGACAAAGGTTCTGGCCGCCGAACTAGGATCGAAGCACATCACCGTCAATGCTGTGGCCCCGGGCATGGTCAAGACAAAATTCAGTCAGCCCCTCTGGAGCAATGAAAAAATGCTGAAAGA